>CAZPRO010000057.1:0-13012 GCA_964588775.1 uncultured Clostridium sp. | reverse complement strand
AAAAAATGGCTCCGCGAAGAGGACTCGAACCTCCAACCTATCGGTTAACAGCCGAGTGCTCCACCATTGAGCTATCGCGGAACATCATCACTTTTATTATTATAACAGCTTTTTCTATTTATGCAACCCTTTTTTGTCATTTTTTATTTTATAAGTTTTTTTACGGTTTTTTGTATGCATATTTCATAAATACTTAACAAAGTGAAATAACTATATTAATAAACATTGAAATCTTTATATTAACTTAAAGAAAACACACCTAATTCTTAATTGAACTAAGTGTGTTGTTATTAAAACTTTATATATTAAATTATTTTTGTGGTCTCATTGTTGGGAATAATATAACATCTCTTATTGATGCAGAATCAGTTAAGAACATAACAAGTCTGTCAATTCCCATTCCCATTCCACCTGTTGGTGGCATACCAGTCTCTAAAGCACTCATAAATTGTTCATCCAAAACATATGCTTCATCATCACCAAGTTCTCTTTCTCTTGCTTGTTGTTCAAACCTTTGTCTTTGAACAATTGGATCATTCAGTTCTGAATAAGCATTACATAATTCTCTACCAAATACAAAACCTTCAAATCTTTCTGTAAATGCTTCATTTCCTCTCTTCTTTTTAGTAAGTGGTGAATTTTCTACTGGATAATCCATAACAAATGTTGGCTGAATTAATTTATCTTCTCCAAATTCATCAAATAGAGCAACTAAAACTTCTCCTTTTGTTACCTTATCTAAAGGTTTAGGGAATTCTAAGTTTTTCTCCTTAGCTATTTTTTGAGCTTCTTCATCAGATGCAATTTCGTTAAAATCTATTCCTGCAAATTTCTTTACAACATCAACCATAGTCATTCTATTCCATGGTGGCATAAAATCTATTTCAGTTCCTTGATAATTAACCTTAGTTGAGCCAATAACTTTTTCGCAGATATATGCTACCATATTTTCAGTTATTTCCATCATGTCATTATAATCTGAGTACGCTTCATATAACTCAATTGAAGTAAATTCTGGATTATGTCTTATATCCATACCTTCATTTCTGAATATTCTACCTATTTCATATACTTTTTCCATACCTGCAACAATTAATCTCTTTAAATGTAATTCAGTTGCAATTCTTAAGTACATATCTATATCTAAAGTATTATGATGTGTAATGAATGGTCTTGCAGCAGCACCTCCAGCTATAGATGATAATACTGGTGTTTCAACTTCTAGATATCCTTTTTTATCCAAAAATTCTCTCATTGCTGAAATTATCTTACTTCTTTTTACAAAAGTATCTTTAACTTCTGAATTTGTTATTATATCCACTTCTCTTTGTCTATATCTTAAATCTGGATCTTTTAGTCCATGCCATTTTTCTGGCAATGGTTTTAACGACTTACAAACAAGTTCAAATTTAGTAACCTTAACTGAAACTTCTTCAGTTTTAGTTTTAAACACTTCTCCTGTTGCAGAAATTATATCCCCAATATCTAAAGTCTTATAAAATTTTAAATTTTCTTCTCCAACTAAATCAATTTTTAAGAAAAGCTGCATCTTACCATCTCTATCATATATATCTGAAAATACAACTTTTCCCTGACCTCTTTTAGACATAATTCTTCCTGCAACTGTTACTACTTTGCCTTCTAATTCATCATAATTATCTTTTACTTGTATAGATGTATGAGTACGCTCTACTTTGTAAACATCAAACGGATCTTTTCCTTCTTTCTGTAATGCTGCTAACTTATCTCTTCTTAAAGTCTCCTGCTCACTATATTGCGCCTCTAAATCTTGTATACTCATTTCTTCTGTTGACATGATTTCTCCTCCAATTAACTTCTACTTATTTCTAAAATTTCAAATTTATTTATTCCATCAGGAACAGCTACTTCTACTATTTCACCTAATTTTTTACCTATTAAAGCTTTACCAACTGGAGATTCATTTGAAATTTTGAAGTTCATAGGATCTGCTTCAGCTGAACCTACTATTGTATACTCCACATCTTCATCAAATTCATAGTCTTTAACTTTAACTTTTGAACCTACAGATACTATATCATGTGGAATTTCAGATTCATCTACAACCACTGCATTTTTTAGCATTGCTTCTATTTGAACAATTCTTCCTTCAACAAATGCCTGATCATTTTTAGCTTCATCATATTCAGAGTTTTCACTTAAATCTCCATATCCTAGAGCAACCTTTATTTTTTCAGTTACTTCTTTTCTTCTAACTGTTTTTAAATATTCTAATTCATTTTCTAATTTTTGAACACCTTCGTATGTCATAACATATTGTTTTGTTTCGCTCATATATTTTACTCCCCTTTAAAACCTTATTTTTTATTATTAATATAATATACTTATTATTTGTCTTTTTATACTCTACTTTACAATTTAGTATATTAATTATTGTAAAATCATTTTACTAATTATAAAACAGCACATATAATATGTCAATAAATCCTAAATCCTGTTTATACATGCTCCCTATATTCATTTAAAATTTTAAGAACTGTATTACTATTATTTTCAGTATTAATTTTATTTCTTATATCTGTACATCCTGGCAGACCTTTAATATACCATGATGCATGTTTTCTCATCTCACGAACAGCCTTGTATTCCCCATCATATTTCAAAGCCAGTTCATAATGACGTATACACATATCAACTCTGTCTTTATTAGAAACAATTAACTCCTGCTCTCCCTTTAACACTCTGCTTATTTGGTTAAAAATCCATGGATTTCCTTGGCTTGCTCTTGCTATCATTATACCATCACAATTTGTAATTTGTTTCATATTTAATGCATCTTCTGGAGTACATACATCTCCATTACCTATAACAGGTATATTTACACTTTCCTTTACTCTCTTAATAATGTCCCAATCAGCTTTTCCCTGATACATCTGCTTTTTTGTTCTTCCATGCACTGCAATGGCATCTGCACCAGCATCTTCCAAATATTTTGCAAATTCAACTGCATTTATACTATTTTCATCAAACCCTTTTCTAAACTTTACAGTTACAGGTTTACTGGCTACAGCTTTTATTGACTTTACAATTTGAGCAGCAAGCTTTGGCTCTTTCATTAATGCAGAGCCTTCCCCGTTTTTAACTATCTTAGGAGCAGGACATCCCATATTTATATCAATTATACAAATATCTTCTCTTTTATTTAAATACTCACTGCATATATGAGCCATTATATCAGGTTCCCGCCCAAATATCTGAGCTGCTACAGGCTTTTCTTCTTCTGCTATTCTAAGTAAAGCCTCAGTATTTTCACTGCCATAATATAAAGCTTTAGCACTTACCATTTCTGTATAAACAAGACCACATCCCATTTCCTTGCACAAACCTCTAAAGGATATATTAGTGACTCCTGCCATAGGTGCTAAAAAAACATTATTGTCTAATATAACATTTCCTATTTTCATAGAGAATTACTCCCTGTTTTTTTCATATAAAATTTTTAATCCTTCTAATGTTAAGTCTGAATCTACTTTATCAATAGCATCTGTATGTTTTGCTATAAGGTTAGCTAAGCCTCCAGTTGCTATTACAAGTGGTTCTTCTGTATTTTTAGAACTTTTAATTTCTTCTTTCATTATTTTTACTATATATTCAACTTGCCCAATATATCCAAATAAAATACCTGCCTGCATACTAGTAACAGTACTTTTACAAATTATTTTTTCAGGTATTTCTAATTCTACTCTTGGAAGTTTTGCAGCTCTTTCAAATAAGGCATCTGCTGAAATTCTAATTCCAGGACATATACACCCTCCCAGATAATCTCCATTTTTTCTTAATGCACAAAATGTTGTTGCAGTCCCAAAATCTATTATTATACAAGTCTTTTTATAAATTTCATGAGCAGCAACTGCATTTACTATTCTATCAGCACCAACCTCTCTAGGATTATCATATTTTATATTTATACCTGTCTTTATTCCTGGCCCTACAATAATAGGTTCACGGCAAAAACATTTTCTAAGCATATTTTCTAAAGAATGCATTATATTAGGAACAACAGAGGAAACTATAACACCTTCAATATCTTTATGATTAATACCGCTAACTGTAAAAAGCTGCATTACCTGTATACTATATTCATCTGATGTTTTCTTTCCATCACTTGAAATTCTCCAGCTAGCAACGTATTTTTCACCATCATGCACACCTAGGACTATATTAGTATTTCCTACATCTACTAATAAAACCACAAAAGCACCACCTTTATAATAATTAAATTAAAAGCAGCCCCATGAGCTGCCTTTAACTTAAATCCATTCTAAAATAACAATATAATTTTAACAATTCTTATTTATTTGTCAAGTATTAAACTACATTCCTATGTTTAGAACAAACCTACTATTTCACCATTTTTTAATATATCCATTCTATTTGCAGCAGGTGTTTTAGGAAGTCCAGGCATTGTCATAATGTCTCCTGTTAATACTACTATAAATCCAGCTCCATTAGATACTCTTACTTCTTTAACTGTTATATCAAAATTCTCAGCCTTTCCTAACAATGCTGGATTATCAGATAAAGAGTATTGAGTTTTAGCCATACATATTGGAAGTTTGTCTAATCCAAACTTTTCTAACTCCTTTATTTGTTTTTTCGCTGCTGGAGTATAATTTACACCATTTGCTCCATAGATCTCTTTAGCTATTGTAAGAACCTTATTTTCTATTGATTCCTTTTCATCATATATAGGCTTAAAGTCTGATTTATCATGAGATAAAATATCTAATACCATATTTCCCAACTCAATTCCGCCTTCTCCACCTTTAGCCCATACATCTGATAATGCAACTTTAACTCCTAATTTATCACAATAGTCTTTTATGTATTTTACTTCTTCTTCACTATCACTTACAAATTTATTTATAGCAACAACTGCTTCTACATTATACTTCTTTATGTTCTCAATCTGTTTTTCTAAATTTCCTATGCCCTTTGCTAAAGCTTCTACACTTGGAGTATTTAATTGTTCTTTACTTACACCACCATGATGCTTTAATGCTCTTATTGTAGCAACTAAAACAACACAAGAAGGTTTTAAATCCGCATATCTACACTTAATATCAAAAAACTTTTCAGCTCCTAAATCTGCACCAAAACCAGCTTCAGTAATAGCAATATCACCAAGCTTCATTGCAAGTTTTGTAGCCATAATGGAATTACATCCATGAGCTATATTAGCAAATGGTCCTCCATGGATTAATGCTGGAGTATTTTCTAATGTTTGAACCAGATTAGGCTTTATAGCATCTTTCATAAGAAGTGCCATAGCACCTTGTACTTCTAATTGTTTTGCATAAACAGGTTCTCCATCCAGATTATATCCAATAACAATATTCCCCATTCTTTCTTTTAAATCTTCTAAATCTTTAGCAAGACATAGGATAGCCATTATTTCTGAAGCAACTGTAATTGTAAATCCATCTTCTCTTACAAATCCATTTACCTTGCCTCCCATTCCAACAACAATATGCCTTAATGCTCTATCATTCATATCCATTACTCTTTTAAAAGTAATTCTTCTTGAATCTATTCTTAAAGAATTTCCTTGATGAATGTGATTGTCAATAGCTGCACAAAGCAGATTATTTGCAGAAGTTATAGCATGCATGTCTCCTGTAAAATGGAGATTAATATCTTCCATAGGAACTACTTGTGCATATCCGCCTCCAGCAGCCCCTCCCTTTATTCCAAAAACAGGTCCTAAAGATGGCTCTCTTAATGCAATTATTGTTTTTTTGCCCAATTTATTAAGAGCCTGACCTAAGCCTACTGTAACTGTAGATTTTCCTTCTCCTGCTGGAGTAGGATTTATTGCTGTTACTAAAACAAGTTTCCCATCTTTGTTATTTCTCACCTTATCATATACATCCAGTGATATTTTACATTTATATTTTCCATAATACTCAATGTCTTCTTCTTCTAAACCTATATTTTGTGCTATTTCCTTAATTGGCTTCATTTTTGCTTCTTGTGCAATTTGAATGTCGCTTTTCATTTACAATTCCTCCCACATTAATATATCTAGTATAATCATAAACATAACATATATTATATCATCAATAATAATATATTTAAAGCATTTTCGAATATTGACTTATTTTTGTCTCTTATCATTCGTACTTTTGCCTATTTCCCAGGCAATAAAAATACTGCCACAGATTTAATTGCAGCAGTATATAAGTCATTATTAATTATTAGAAAATAAATTTTCAAATTCTTTTGCGTCTAACTTCTCTTTTTCAATTAAAGCCTGTGCTACAGCATGTAGTTTATCTATATTGTCATTTAATAATTCTGTTGCTCTATTGTAGGCTTCATCAATTATCTTTTTAATCTCTTTATCTATTTTTGCTCCAAGTTCTTCACTAAAATTACGTCCTTTGCCTAAATCCCTTCCTAAAAACACTTCATCATGACCACTGCTATATGAAATAGTACCTATTTCCTCACTCATTCCATATTCCATAACCATACTTCTTGCTATACTACTTGCCCTATCAATATCATTCTTTGCACCAGTACTAATATCACCCATAATCAGACTTTCAGCAACTCTTCCTCCAAGAAGTCCTACCATTTCATCTCTCAATTTGTTTTTTGATGTATATGCAGTATCCTCTTTTGGAAGATGCATTGTATATCCACCAGCTCTTCCTCTTGGTATGATACTAATTTCATGAACAGGATCACAATAAGGAAGCAGTTTCATAACTACAGCATGCCCTGCTTCATGATATGCTGTAAGTTTCTTGTCATGGTCAGTAATAATTCTGCTTTTCTTTTCTGGTCCTGCTATAACTCTTGTTATAGCTTCTTCCATTTCATTCATAGATATGGTTTTCTTGTTTCTTCGTACAGCTAACAACGCAGCTTCATTGGTTAAATTTTCTAAATCAGCACCAGAAAATCCTGGAGTTCTTTTTGCAAGAACATTCAATTTAATAGTATCATCTAAAGGTTTTTTCTTAGTATGGACTTTTAATATTTCTTCTCTTCCTTTTACATCTGGTTCTGCAACAGTTATCTGTCTGTCAAATCTTCCTGGTCTTAATAATGCAGGATCAAGAATATCTGGTCTATTAGTAGCAGCTATCATTATTATTCCTTCATTAACTGCAAATCCATCCATTTCAACCAACAATTGATTTAATGTTTGTTCTCTTTCGTCATGTCCACCTCCAAGACCTGTACCTCTTTGTCTTCCAACTGCATCAATCTCATCTATAAACACTATACATGGAGAATTTTTCTTAGCTTCTTCAAAAAGACTTCTTACTCTCGAAGCTCCTACACCTACAAACATTTCCACAAAATCAGAACCTGAAATACTAAAAAATGGTACACCTGCTTCTCCTGCTATTGCTTTTGCAAGCAATGTCTTACCTGTTCCTGGAGGTCCTACCAAAAGAACTCCCTTAGGTATTCTTGCTCCCATATCAATATATTTTGATGGACGTTTTAAGAAATCAACTATTTCAGCAAGCTCCGCCTTCTCTTCATCAGCACCAGCCACATCACCAAAAGTAACTGTTTGACTATCAGGAGTAACCATTTTAGCTTTATTTTTGCCAAAATTCATAACTCCTCGTCCTCCACCGCCACTTTGGGACTGTTGTGTAAAAATAAAGAAAAACATAAATATTACTATAACAAGCAATACAAATGGAAGTAAAGTAGCAATCCATGCCATATTTTCTGATGGTTGAATAAATTCCACTGATACATCTGCTTTAGGGTGATTTTCCATCAATAAAGTAAGTTGTTCTGATGGAACATACGTATTAAAAGCTTTATTATCTTTAGTAATTCCTTCAATTTTATTATTTTGTACAACTATAGACTGTATTTTATTTTCATTCCATTGTTGGGAAAATTCACTAAATGTAATATTACTTGCTGGCTTTAAATTATGCCAAACTGTTAATGCAGCTAAAAATAATATTATTGCGAACATGCTCCACATGGTTGCATTTGAGCTTTTTTTCATTTAAGCTCCCCCTTTCTCTACTTATAGATGTGAAATTAAAATAGGGATATTATATAGTTTATTTTTCATAAATCTCTGGTTTTAAAATTCCTATATAAGGCAAATTTCTATATTTTTCAGCATAATCAATTCCAAAGCCAACAATAAATCCATCTGGAACTTCAAAACCAATATATTTAACATCCAATTTTGCTTTTCTTCTTGATGGTTTGTTTAATAAAGATACTATCTCGATACTCTCAGCTTTTCTTCCCTTTAAGTATTCTAACAAATACTTCAATGTAATTCCAGTATCTACTATATCTTCTACTAATAAAACATGCTTTCCTTCAATGTTATTATCTAAGTCCTTTAGAATTCTTACTACTCCTGAAGTTTCTGCTGAATTTCCATAGCTTGAAACAGACATAAAATCTATTTCACATTTTACTTCAATATTTTTTATAAGTTCAGCAGCAAAAATCACTGATCCTTTTAAAATACCTACAACTACTAATTCCTTGTGTTCATAATCTTTATTAATCCTATCTGCCAATTCTTTTATCTTCTTATTTAATGCTTCCTTAGAAAATAAAATTTCTTTAATGTCTTGATTCATGTTTAATTTTCCTTTCACTCTACAGTAATTTTTAAAATTTTTTTGCTTGTGCTTAATACCTTATAATCTTCTGATATTTGATATCCAGCAATATATCCAATACTATCATCAAAACAAATTATAGGTATTTGATTTCTAAGTTCCTTGGGAATCTTCATATTTATAAAAATATCTTTTAGTTTTTTATTGCATTTCATCCCAAGTGGCCTTATCTTATCTCCATTTTGCCTTGTTCTAATAGTTATTGTATTTTCTATTTTATCAAAATTAAAATATCTAGTAAAACAATCTTTTTGCATATTTTCTATTTTTTCTTCTTTGTTTTCAAGAACCTTAAATTTTATTGAGTATTTATTAAACTTAACTGAGTAATCATCTATACAGAATTTGTTTATAACCACAGGACTAATTTCATCTTTACAATTATTGCAAAATTTTCTTTTTAGATAAATGTCTCCATATACATTTTCAGCTATAATATTATTTGGCATATTTATAATTCTTCCTGTACCTTTTTGAGCAAGCCCTATAATCTCATAAACATGCTTCATTTCAAAATCAAAATTCTGCTTAGAATATTCAGCAAAAGCTTTTCTCACAACACGAGTAACTATAGCTTCATTACTAATAAATGTATCCTTTTTTATTATAAAGTATTCATCTTTATCTGTACAATATTTGTCATAAAGCTTATGAGCTTCTTCTTCTAAAAATGCATTATCCTTCTGTAACTGCAATGCCATTCTATTTAAAGTTTCAATAATGTTTTTGTTAAAATTTTCTTTTATATATGGCAATATATCCAATCTTATCTTATTTCTGTTATAAATTTTTTCAAAATTAGTCTTATCAATTCTAGGGCTTAACCCCTTATCTTTTATGTAGTATTCTACTTCTTCTCTGCTTAAACATAATATAGGTCTTATTATTTTATTATCTCTACAATTCCTAATTCCTCCAAGACCTTCTATTCCACTTCCTCTTATCATTCTAAAAATAACAGTTTCTGCCTGATCATTTGCATTGTGTGCTGTTGCAATTTTATTATATTGCTTTTCCTTTAATATTTCTTCAAAAAAATCATATCTAGCTTTTCTTCCTGCCATTTCTGAAGACATTTTATTTTTTTCCGCATACTCATTTACATCAACACGCTTAACGTAACATGGTATTTTACGCTCTTCACAAAAACTTTTAACATATTCTTCATCTGCATAAGCTTCTTCTCCTCTAAGCATATGATTTATATGTGCTGCACCAATATCAATATCCAGAATCTCCTTAGCTTCATTCAAAATATTCAATAAACAAACTGAATCAGGACCTCCTGAAAAGGCTATTAATACTCTATCCTTCTTATTAATCAGTTTGTTTTGTTTTATATAATCAATTACTTTTTTACACAACATTTTACACTTCCTAATTTTTAAATGTTTATATATCTTTATTTTACGTATATAATGACAAAAAGTAAACCAACGCTCTAAATAATAAAAGCTGCTTAATCTAAAACAGCAGCTCTATATTCATTATACACAATACATTTTAGAAACAATTACAGTCATATCATCCTTTATTATCTGTTCACTCATACTTTTTGCTTTATCTAATATACTTTTTGATAATTTTGCAGGATCATAATTATTTTCTTTTAAATATTCCTCAATCCACGAATCATCCCCTGCATTTGATTTATCTATATCTAAAATGCCATCACTTAAACTCAGTATTATATCACCTGGAGTTAGACGTTCATTAATAACTTCCGCTTCAACTTCATCTACAACTCCAAAAGGCAGATTGTTAGAGGCTATTTTTATAACCTTTTTATTTCTCTTTATAAAACTTGGTGCAGCTCCCATTTTTATAAATGATGCATTTCCATTATATAAATTAACACTTCCTAAATCTAATGTTGCATATTTTTCATTTTCTGAAAATTTTGCACTCATAATAGAATTAATGGTATCAACAATAATAGATGATGCAAATCCAGCATCTGTTAAATGTTCTGTTAAGTTTACTATAGATTTACTTTGAAGTGCTGCTTCATTCCCTGATCCCATGCCATCACTAAGTATAAAGGTATAATCACCATTTGCTGTTTTTCCAAAACTATAATAATCTCCTGTCTGATTTTCTCCATCCTTTACAGCTACAGCTGCATAAGACATTATATAGTATTTAGGTGCTTCTTCTATAGTAATAGTACATATATTGTCTTCTTCATCTTTTATTAAATGCTCTTCATTTGTTATGGTTAATGATGTTTTTACAACCTTGCTCAATTGAGGAATTATACTATTTGCACAATAATCATATCCTTGATAATTATTTATAGCTATACGTATTTTTATTCTGCCATTATAGTCAGTATAGCAAAAAACTTCATTATAAAAAACATCATTCTTGTTTAAAACTTTCCTTATATTTTTTTCCATATCAGTGCATATAACAACCTTATTTCTTAATTCATCTAACATTCTGTTAAGGGTACTTCCTATACTGCATATATGCTGAGACAATATTTTTCTTCCCTCAAAAAGCTGGTCCTTTACAATTTCATATGCATTATAATTTTTTACCACAGATTCAGTATTTTTAGTTATAGAACTTTGCTTAATACATTTATTTTGAAGTTCTGATGGAATGATTTTTTTTCCATTTTGATAATTATTTATTAGAGTTTGAAAAGAAGCATAAGTATTATGAAATTCCTTCTTCCAACATATATTCCTATTAATGCATTGACTACAGCTTCTGTCAGCCAAATTTTCAATCAAAGCTGATCCCTTACTTGTACATACATTATTTTTTACTGTAGTTTCATTTAAGCAATTGGATATGGCATACATAACATCTGTAAGGCGACTAACTTTTAAGCGAAATTGTTCTTTTATTCCTTCCAAATTATCTTTATATATTTCACATTTCCTTTTTTCTGGATTTATTTCAATCTCAATATTTTTATATAAATGCTTTGGAATAATCAAAAATAATCCTGCACCTATTAAAACCTCTATTATCAATTGTAAATTTAAGCAATTCGAATACATGCCTACAATAAAACACATTAAAACTCCAGAAATTACTGAAACAATTTTACCTGTGTCTTTAAACACTCCAACAACTAATCCTCCAATACCAAAAAGAGCAATAGAAAATTCCATACTATTTACAGACAATCCCCCAATTGTTCCCATTGCAACTCCAACCATTGTTCCATAAGCAGCTCCCCCACAATATGCAATTATAAAAACAATAATTAATGCTACAATATTCCTAAAGGAACATTGATAAATAGAGATGTTTCCAACGCCTGTTACTATTAAGCATAATATTATAATCACACTTGTGATTTCTTCTACAGAAATGTTTTTATTAACTCTTATATTTCCAACAGCATTCATACCATATCTTGTAATATAATATACTGGTAATATAATTATTATTTGCAGTAAAGAAACCATTAAATTAATATTAATTTCATACTTCAATATTAATAATCCACTAAAGACAAAAACACAAAATATTATAGGAATTTTTATATATTCAGCAATTTTTTTTAAATTCTTTGGCATACAAAAATATAGTATGCTTAAACTTAAAATACATAACATATAAGAATAAATTTCAGCCACCTGCAATTTTATTGATATATACCCTAATAAAACTCCTAAAGCTGCTGCTATATACTTTCTTTTATTTTCTTCAGAAAATAAGATTAATAAATATGCCAACCCAAAAGGAGCAACACCTTTTTCATCATTTATATTTAAAAATAAATTAACTCTACCAAACAAAAAGCCTATAACTAAAAATACAGCCAATTTCATCATAGGACTTTTACATAAACTTTTTATATCTACTCTGTTTTTTAAAATATTTGTATTTTTAATAATTTTTATATTTAATTCCTGCTGCATACTCTCATCCCTTTCCAAATTATGTAAATAAATTATAGCACTACACTATATATATGTGTGTCATAATATGGAATTGTTTTTTTTTTTCGTAGGACAAGTTGCTTTATTTTTTTACACTATATAAAACATTTGTATCAAAATATTTTCTATTTCCAAATAAATATTAATCAACTTTGCCAGTATTTTGTTAAAAACTTACTACAAATAAGTTGCTATATAGACTTTACTTTGTTATTATTTTCTAAATATTATTTTTTGCCAGAAGATCAACTACACCAAATTCCTTTAAAACCAGCTCTTTAACCCTTCATTTTCCTTTAATATATTTCTCATTCTATATTTCAAATTAAGTGTTTTATACTTTTCTATATGCAAAAAAGGACTTAAGCATCTCACTTAAGTCCTTGGTGCCGAAGACCGGAATCGAACCGGTACGATGTTTAACCATCGCAGGATTTT
>CAZPRO010000056.1:11389-13048 GCA_964588775.1 uncultured Clostridium sp. | reverse complement strand
ATAAATTATATAAGTGGCTTGAAAGTATTTCAGAAGAAGAAAAAAAGGAATACAACATAAAATTTCCTAAACCAATTATGTGGAATATATTAAAGTATACAGAATATGTTTACAATGATTATTACATTAGAAAGTGGAAGAAAAAAGGTTACAGTGTTGAAGCTTTGATAAATAGCGGACAATCCAATAAAGAATATGATATTGTACATTTCTGGGGTCATACAAAAAATGAAGGCGTTATTGGAAAAGAATGTTTCAGTCAGTGGTATTTAGCTGATTTCAGTGTAGATATTTATAAATATTGCTGTATGGAGCAGTTTATGATGTCAGAAAAGGCAAGACTTTTTGGAGATACTGAAATTTTTGACCAGATTATGGCTGAAACAAGTCAGAAGAAAATAAAAGAACTTGGCAGAAAAGTTAAGGGATTTGATGAAAAAATCTGGGATGATATTAAGTATGATATTGTACTTACAGGAAATTATTATAAGTTTTCTCAGAATAAAGACCTTAGAAAAGTACTATTAGATACAGGTGACAGTATTATAGCAGAGGCAAGCCCTTATGATAAAATATGGGGAATAGGAATTAGCTGTAATAAGCCAGAATCAAATAATCCTGCAGCATGGAAAGGGACAAATCTTTTAGGATTTGCATTAATGGAAGTAAGGGAAGAACTTAAGCATATACGAAAATATGAAGACGAAATGATTTTGGGGTAAATTTAAAAAATAAGGACGCAAAAAACAACAGGATTGCTTCCTAGTATTTGCAGGATGGATTATTTGTATGCAAATATGATGCATAATGTTTTAGTAATATCACCATAAAATCTTATGTTCTATGGGGAAGTATCTAAAAAAGATATATCCCCCACTATGATTAATTTATTTTATAGCATATTAAATCTTTTTAAACATAAAATATATTCAGCGACTTTAACATAATTTTCCAAGTCAATTTCATCTAATCCTTGAAATACACACAATTCATCCCACAACAAGCTACTACCTTCAACGCAATAATATCCTGACGATAAATCAATTCCAACAAAAATATTCTGACCTTTAAAAATCTCATCTTGTTCTTCAAATAATATTATTCCATTTCCTTTTTTCTCTATATAAAAAGCGACAGGATCTGGTTTCTTATCAAAAGGTAATTTTTCTGCATTTACTATATTTTGAAGAACATTATCAATTACTACTTTCTCAGCCTTATTGTCCTCAATTCTTATTAATGAATATTTTGATAGCAAATAATTCATTACATCTTCTCCAGTTTTTCTATTTGCTTTTAGCTTTGTATGATATTCATTCCATAAATTTTTATATAGTCTTATTTTTTCTTGGCTTAATTGCTCAGTAATCATTACATCTACCTCTCAGTTATTTTTTATTAATCATAACATTTTTTACAAATACTCACTATTTAATTATAAAAAATGCCATTTCGGCATTTCATTTAAATTATTGAGGTGCTTATGTTCTATAGAGGCATATCTAAAAAACATATCTGCCCCTATCAACATTTATATACTATATCTAATGGCTAAATTAGAATTTCAAAGTCTCTTTCTTGCTATTATCCCCTTATTAATATTTACAATTGTAAATCCTTGTGATTCATACATTGACCTATTACCACAACAATTATAGG
>CAZPRO010000056.1:0-11289 GCA_964588775.1 uncultured Clostridium sp. | reverse complement strand
ACAATTGTAAATCCTTGTGATTCATACATTGACCTATTACCACAACAATTATAGGGATTGAATTCTCCTTCAGAAGGATAAGACTCCACATAGTGATAACCGTTATTTTTTGCAAATTGGCACGCATAATTCAACATCATTTTTGCAATTCCTTTCCCTCTATAATTAGGAGCAATTGTGAAACATACAATAGCCAACACCTTATCATTATTATCAATCCCAATCCAACTGTCAGGATTATTTTCTTTGTTAAATCTGAAATAATTATCTTTCAAATCAGCATTACAAAAACCAATAATTTCATTGTGATGGCAGGCAACAAATCCGTGCAATTTGTCATGCTTAATCAGCTCAATAGCATAATTCCTCTTGCAAAAAGTCCTTTCTTCTATAGGAAGTTGACTTCGCTCATATTCATGTCTTTCTGTCCAGTGATGCCACACACAATAACATCCTTTGTTAATATTGCCATCACTAAAAGCTCTATTATCAAAAAAATCAACATACTTAAGTGCCATATTGGAATGAAGCTCTTGTATTTTTATATCCATATTTTCCTCCACAAATTCTAATTTTTATTTGTTTATTATGAGTTAATTGTATCATACTTTCCAATATAGCATTATTCACTTTTCAAAAATCTGTTTAATTTCCATAAATGATACTGTTCCACATAATATAAAGAAGTAAAGTACTAAAAACCTTGAACCTGCAATAATTTAATTTATGTTTTTGTCACATTACTGTCACAATAGCTTTATATAATTAAAATATAAAGTAAATGATAATCCCAATTTTCATTATTATCTCCAATAAATATATTTAAAGCATCCTGTGTTCCCCTACACAGGATGCTTCTTTATGTTAATCTTCTTTATAATCTGCTAAATGTTCTATGACTAACATATAAAGTCCTTTCAAATTTTCAATTCACACCATGAATCAATATATTATTTCAATCCTTGTTTATTGCACTCCCATTCTTCACGAGTAACTGCATAAACCTTTGTAATAGTATTTACAGAATCCTCAAATTCTTCAACAAGCTTCATACCATTCTTCAATGCAGCACTATAAGAGCCTATATTTGTATATTTCATATATGTATAGACAGTATTAAAGGTAGTATTTTCAAAAATAAAATCTTTACATTTTCTAGCTGCTTCTGTTGCATAGCCTTTTCTTTGATATTTCTTGTTAATATGATATCCTATTTCAGGTTTTATTTTGCCATTTATGGTCTGCATTGTAATTCCACAGTCACCAATCATTTCATTATTTTCTTTTAAAACAACTGCAAATAATCCAAAACCAAAAACTTTATAATTTTCAATATTCCACTCTATCCAGCTTTTAACTTTATCTTTGTCAAATGGCTTAGGGTAATGTTCCATTGTTTCTTTGTCAGAAAGTATCTCATAAAGTCCATCAAAGTCATCCATTGTAAGTTCTCTAAGAATAAGTCTGTCTGTTTCTAGCTGCATATTCATCATTCCTTTCTGGTTTTTTATTCGTTAGGAAGAATATTATACCATATTTTCAAATATGACAAAACGTTTTTCTTTTTTCTCTTTACCAAACATATATGACTTTGGATTATTATCTATAATATTAATATTGTCATTTCTTATTTGTACTCATCTACTGAAATTACTTTTGCAAACATACCATCTAATGATGCCATTATACTATTATGAACTGTTTCAGCATCAATTTTTTTACCATGCCATATTAAATCCTTAGTAGTACATGCTTCATCTATTACTGTGACATCATAATTATAATTTTGTGCTGCTCTTACTGTAGTATCTATACACATATGACTCATCATTCCTACAATAACAAGCTGATCTGCCTGAAGTTCATCAAGTTTTTCTTTTAATTCTGTTTTTAAAAAGGAATTAGGATAATTTTTTTTCACGATTATTTCACCTTCTGCAGGATTTACTGCTTTATTAAAAGCTAAAAGGTAATCGCCATTTTCTGTGCCTTCTACATTGAACATGTGCTGCACATGAATAACTGGTTTATTTTTACTTCTGAATTTGTTCAAAACTTCTGCAGCTTTTTCTGCTGCCTTTTCTGGTTCATGCAGTTTATATGCACCTTCTGTAAAATACATATTTTGAATATCAATTAGAATTAGAACTTCCTTCATTTTATAATACCTCCGTATATATTTATTTAATTTATAAACTCTATACAATAGATATTACAAAACACCTAAAACAATGTAAATTACCCACTTTTTTGTGGGCATATTTATTAAACTTCAGATTTAAAACAGCTACAGTTATTACCTATTATTCCCTTTTTTTTAAGTTCTTCTTCTTTTCCATTTTCAATCATATACTCTATTCCTACAGTCTGCATTATTTCAAAAGCCTTTAAAATCTTACTGCCCTTATCTTTTGTAAGAAAATATTCAACATGAAGAGGATATCCCTTAGAACTTATTTTATCTACAATCTTAAATTCCTGTAATTCCTTCAGTTGTTCAAGAAGCATTTTTTGAGTAATTCCATTAATTTCTTTTTCCATCTGTGATAAAGATTTTGCACCTCTTTTAAGGCTAAAAACTATTATAGGTTTCCATTTACCTTTTACAATATCATGCACTATCTCAAGAGGACATGTATAATCTTTTCTGATTTTCATAAACTTTCACCATACTTTTAATATTTATTATATATTTAATTTTACTATAATAAAAATTTATTTTCTATCTACCAGATATTTAAAGAAGATTAGGACATAGTAAACTTTGCTACTACTATGGATACATATTCTCATGTTACTGATAATATGAGAATATCAATTTCGCCTTGCAGAATTACTTCTTGGGCATCCCTTGCATGGACAGTTATAAAAAACTTACTTCATCGCTTCACTCTTTATAAGTTTAACAACTGTTTCAGCATGAGGGGTATTCGTACACTATAACCTCCAAATATATTACATTAAATCATTATATATAATCTCAAGCCTTTAAAATCAGTCGCTTGAATAACATGTATTATTATTACATATTAAATCATATTTGTATTTTATTTTTTTATAACTTCTATATGGGTGGAAAGAGGGTGGCAAATATAAAGTTGCCACCTTAATTATGTAAATTAAGCTATTGGAATTATCTCAGGCCGTGCATATAATAAATCTTGTAACTCTTCAGTTCCATACAGCTGAATATTTCTGTTGTAATTAATATTTTTTTCATTTATAATGTCATCAATTTCTAGTTCCATAATATCTTTATCTTTCATAGATATACATCCTACAATTGCATTAATTTTCAATTCATCAAATTTGTTTTTTACTAAAGTTAAAAACTCAAGAACTATTTCATTAAAATTTTCTGGGTTTACCTTGGCTTCATAAAACTCTCCAAATTTACCATCCCATCCAGCTATATCAACAGTTTTCCTTCTATCCGTTACTAGAGCTTTTCCATCTATCTTTATCATACAACCTTTACCAAATTTCAAATAATAATTTCCCATCCTTTCTCTACTAGCAGTATATCTCTTTTCAATAAAGCTTTCTAATAAAATTTCAAGTGCTCTTCCTCTTATATAACCTAATTGCTGCTGCATAAATTCTTCATCATTTAACATATTATCTTCTTTGTATTTATTACTATTCTCCTCATAGTCTTTCTTATATTCTAAATATTCATCCTTATAATCACTAAGATCATATGCATTTCTAAATAATTCTTCAAATTCTTCTACATAATCATAATTACTTTCATCATCAAATTCTAAAGATTGAATATATTGTGAAAATCTATTTTCTCTATTTATTGAATCCGTAGCTTCCAAGCTATTTAATTTTATATTATTAAGAATGCTCTCACATAAGCTGGGCAAAAAATCTATATGATTAGCTACAAATCTAATTAAAGGCATTACTTTTCTATCGGCATATGATTTTTCTTCGTCTAATCTTTTAAAATCAAAATTTACCATTTTATTATTTATTTCCTCTCATTAAATTTTCCTTTCTCCATAGTTTTTAGAACATCCAATGTAGGTAATTTTATTGGGTCTAATTCCATCTTAACCATAAAATCAGCTAAAGTTGGTTTAATATATGGCCATAATAATTTTAACCCTTGAGCCTCCAAAAATTTTCCAAATTGTTCTTTACTACATTTAGTTTTTTCATCCACTCTACATATTCCTCTGTGAGTAATATCTATTGTAAATGGTCTATTTTCTTTTGGAAAATCTATATTCAAATTTAAATAGGTATATCCTATTTTTTCATCTTCTTCACTTACTTCCGACCATGCCTTTAAGCTTACTTCCATATTTTCACCTATTATTTCCTCATTGAACATTATATTCTTTGACAACTTACATGAAATTAATTCAACTCCTATCAATTGTATTGGATGTAGTACTAACTCGTTTAACTCTATCATTTATTCATACTCCTTTAAAATAATTTATAATAAAGATACCTGCATTACTGCAGGTATCTGTATATTACTTAACATATTATTACTAACTGTTTTTCCTTGATATGATTCTAATTTCTTTGGATCATATACTATTCTCCCATTGTAAAAGCAATCCCATTCTTTAAGCTTCTTATAAATCTTCTTAGGAATATCAATTAATAAATTTAATATTCCATCAACATTATCTTCACTAATTGATTGTTCTAGTAAAAGTTCATATCTAGTAATAAATTTCACTAAGCTTTTCAATTGTATTTTATCATATTTCATTTGTTTTGTTAGCAAAATCAATTTATCCTTGCCAGCTTTATTGTACCATTTCATAAACAAATTACCTTGCTTATCATAAGACTCACAAAGGAATCGAACTTTACCTAAATAGCTATGAAGAAACTTTTCTATAATAGTCTGTTCATTTCCGGCTTCACAAATATCTTTAATTTCTTTTCTACAATAATAATAATAATCAAATTCCTTTAGATTATCACTATTAATATGTTTTAAAAAACCTTCCAAACTTCTTATATTTCTTTTCATAGTATTTACACCTCTTAAATAATAAATAATTTATAATTATTTATCTCATAAATATAGTATACATTTTTTTGGTAATCACTGTCAATATTATTCTTACCAGTTTACTAAAAAACATACCTCTTTTTAATATATTAAATATGATAATATAAAATGAAACTATATTTTATATTATTACCACTATTCTATTTCTGTGTTTATCTTTTCAAAATAAACATTAAATATTTAGTATAATTATCGTCTTTTTTGACAAAATATTTATGCTTTTTATTTTATTCCTAATAATATAATTTATCAAGAGGAATATTGATAAATTTTTATTATATTTTATTTTTCATAAGTATAATTGTTCCTTTTTTGATATGATAAGACTTATTGTTTTTTCACAAAATTCTATAACTTTTTCAGCACATTCATTATAAAATTCTTTATAATTTCTATATTCAGATATTTTTTTATTGTAGTTTGTTTTACCAAATATTATTCTATCTACAAAACTTATTTTATTTAAAATCTTCATTAAATCTTGTTTGATAATATTAGGTGTAGGATATGGTTCATATTCTGTTCTATATTTTTCATCTAATGAAACTAATGTTATTCCATATTCATTTTCCATAGAATATTTATCAACTCTTTTGGTAATATTCCTTTAGTTAAAACCGAACAATTAATATTATTAGCGTTACATAACTCAATTATTTTTAAACTCACATCTCATGTAACTGAAAAAATGAAAAATGACACAGTTAATATCTTTGAAAAAATTGCTGATAAATTTCCAACATCATCTTATTAAATAAAAAATGATAACTTGTCGACAAAGTAAAATTTTCGTCGGCAAATCGTCGGCAGGCGGCATATTGTCGCCTTAAAAAATATCTAAAAACGGCTCTCTTCCTTGATTAGCTTAACCACAGTCTCAGCAGTAGGCTGCTACCAATCAATTTCGCCTTGCAGGCTTACTTCTTGGGCATCCCTTGCATGGACAGTTGTAAAAAACTTACTTCATCACTTTACTCTTTGTAAGTTTAACAACTGTCTCAGCATGAGGAGTATTAGCAAACATATCTTTCACCTTAGTCTGCACAACCTTATATCCTCCATCAATAAGTACCTGTAAATCATTAACCAAAGTTTTTGGATTACAAGAAACATAAATTATTTCTGGTGCATTAAACTTAATAACATAATCCATTGCTTTTGGATGAACTCCAGTTCTTGGTGGGTCTAATATTATTATATCTGGTTTATCTTTAACTGTTTTTATTATTTCTGCAACATCCCCAGCTAGAAATGTGCAGTTATTTAAGTCATTTAATTTTGCATTTTCCTTTGCAGCCTCTACTGCTTCTTCAATAAGTTCTATTCCAATAACCTTTTTTGCCTTTGGAGCTACTATCTGACCTATGGTTCCTGTTCCACAGTAAAGGTCAAATACCACTTTATTTTCGCTGTCTCCCATGAAATCCCTTACCATTGAGTAAAGTTCTTCTGCTCCCTTTGTATTGGTTTGGAAAAATGAAAATGGTGATATATTAAATTGAAGGCCTAATAGTTCTTCTCTTATATAATCCTTTCCATAAAGGACATTAATCTTTTCTGGTATTACTGCATCAGAACGTGAATCATTTTCTGTATGGATTATTGATACAAGTCTTCCTTCATATTTCTGTTCTCTTAAAAGCTTAACATAATCACTTAAATCAAAATCAATCTGAGTAGTTGTTACAAGATTAACTAAAAGCTCTCCTGTATTCTTTGCTTTTCTTATAACCAGATGTCTTAAATATCCTTCTGCCTTCATTAATCTATAGTAAGGCAGATTTTGTTGTCTAAAATATTCTACTGTCAAATTTATTATTTTCCTATAGTCTTCATCAACAAGCTTACAGTTGTCAACTGTAACTATTCCAAAAGATTTTCCTATCATATGCATTCCAGCACCAAGTGGAGCACCTTTTTCTTCATCTCCAAAAGTAAATTCCATTTTGTTTCTGTATTCAAACTGCTGTGGACTGCCTTCAATGCCTAAAAATTCACCCATTGGAACCTTTGCATTATGAAAAAGTTCTTTAACTTCACTACTTAAAAATTCAAGCTGTTTTTCATATGATAAATTTTGTGACGAACATCCTCCGCATACACCAAAATGAGGACATAAGGGTTCAATTTCATAATCTGCTTTTTCAAGAACTTCAATAAGCTTTGCTTCTGCATATTCTTCTCTTTTCTTTTTTACTCTTGCCTTTACAGTTTGACCTTTAAAGGCATTTTTTACATATATTTTTCTATTTTCACAAAATCCAATTCCTACTGATGGAAACTCCATATCTTCTATTTTAACAGTAATATCACTGCCTCTTTTCATAATTTAAGTACACTCTCCCTATGATTTATTGTTTATCCCATGATTTACATAAAAATAGACATGCTATTTGGCACATCTATTATTTTTTTAATTTATATGCATAACTTTTTGCCCTATGGTTTTCTTCCATTTAGTATTTTTTAATAATGAAATGTAAAGGCATCCCACTATGAAGTATATTATAAATAAAACTGGTATAGGCATAACAACCCTATATCCTGCAAATCCTATAAGAAAATTGAAAACTATAAGTATTATTAAAGATATGATTAACATTGCAAACTGGTCAATTATATTTACTAAAACACCATTAATAAAATCTTTTAATTTGTTTTCATGGTTTTCTTCCATTAATTCATCTTCTGCAATATGTTTTTTTTCGTCCTTTTCCAAAATATGTCCTCCCTCACTATTCCATACTCATTTCTGCATCAGCAAATACAAATTTTTTAGTTGATAATTTATAAACTATATAATCATTATCTGCAAGATATTCTTCTTTTAATCCTTTATCTGTTGTACGACTGACAATTATCTCTTTTTGACCATTTTTTAAGCCATCAATAATAGTTTTATTTATACTGCTGTAATCTTTATTTTCTTCACCTGTAAAGGCTTCTATGTATTTGTTAAAAGATGTTTTACCTAAATCAAAATCACCATCTTTAACTGCCTTTTCTCCATTAAATTTTAAACTTAACTTAAGTGTTATATCACCACTTGATAAATCTTCACCATATAATTTCATTCCAAAATACATACTTTCCATTTTGAAATCATCAGGTTCTTCATTATCAAAATAAATAGCCTTATTTGTAATTTGTAAACCATCTACTTTATTTATTTCTTCATCAAATGTATATTCTACTCCTAACTTTTTTGTAACCTCTTCAACTTTTTCAGCCTTTTCATCAAATAATTTGCGAAGGTCATCAATATTTCTATCCTCAGCAAATTCACCTTTTAATAATGAATCTTCTGTATTTTTTTTAACCTCCTCGGCTTTTTGCTCTTCTGCTGCTTGTTCTTCTTTTTTTGATGTGCTACAGCCCACTAAAGATATACAAAGAAGCATACTCATTAATATACTTGTTATTCTCTTTGACATCCAGCTAACGTTACTGAAAACCTATATAAAGCTTTATGTTTCATTCCTTATTTTATAAATCATTAAGTTTAATAATCTTTTAGCTTTTATAATGTTAATTAGTTTGCAGTAACTCTCTCCTTTCCTATTCTATAAATATTGTTTAAAACTTTCCATAATAATAGAACAATATATAATTTATTATATATCTATTGTATTACATTTATGTGTCAGAATACAATTGGTTTTTTTATTATATATAGTTTTACTGCTTTATGCAATTTTTTAAAACAAATTTCCTCTTACTTCTTATCTATTATTAAACTTCTATTTTGTCTTTTATTTGTTCAAAAATTCCTTCACCTATGCCTTTTACATTCATTAAATCATTGGTAGATGCAAATCCTCCGTTTTTTTCTCTATATTCAATTATATTATTTGCTTTTGAATCACCAATTCCACTTAATGATTTTAATTCTTCAGCACTAGCTGTATTTAAATTTACCATTGAACTTTCCTCAGAAACTGAACTTTCAGCTGTTTGTGATGACAAATGTGACTGTACATTATCTGATGCTTCATTTTTATTTTTTATATAAATAAGTTCATGATTTTGAAGTTTTTTGGCTCTGTTTATGGTGGTTAAATCTGCATTTTCAGTTGTTCCTCCTGCATTATCAATTAAATCCTTTACTATGGAATCTTCACTCATGGTGTATACATCTGGCTTTTTTACTTCCCCTTTTATTTCTACTACTATATTTTTTTCCTTTAATTTTACCTGTGCTTCTTCTGTTTCAAAATTTTCATTTGAAGTATCCTCTACAAAAATTTCTTCTTCATTGGAGTTCTTTTTTAAATCCTTATAGCCTCCAGAAAAATATTTAAACACAGTAAAAACCCCTATAATTACTACTGCTAAATAAATTCCCAATTTCTTTTTATCCTTTAACAATTCCTTAAACATAAGTTCTCCTAAACATATATATAATATATTTTAAGTATTTCCTATTTTCTATTAAAAATACCACCTATCTTATAATATGTTTAAAAATTTATAGCCTATTAAGTAAATATTTGATAAAATATACACGGTAAATAAAATAATTTATGGAGAGAATATATGAAATGAAAAAATTTATAAAAGCATTATGCTTATTATTTCTGTTTTCTTTTTCCATATCATACAATGCTGTATATGCTCATGACAACAAACCTGATGTAAATGCTGAAGGCTGCATTCTTATTGATGCATCAAGCGGTACTGTATTATTTGGCAAAAATGAAAACAAAACCTTTGAACCAGCTTCTACAACAAAAGTTATGACAGCACTTCTTGCATTGGAAAACTGCAAACTTGATGAACCTGTAACCGTTACTCAAAATTTTACTGAAATTGACGGTACTGCAGTAGGTCTTTTAAAAGGTGATGAACTTACTGTACGGGATCTTCTTCTTGGACTTCTTTTAGAATCTGGAAATGATTGTGCCAATGCCCTTGCAATACATATAAGCGGCAGTGTTGAAGAGTTTGGTACTCTTATGACTGAAAGAGCCAAAGAGTTTGGAGCAGTAAATACTACATTCAAAAATCCAAGTGGTCTTCCAGATGAAGCTCATATTACTACTCCTCATGACTTGGCATTAATTATGCGTGAAGCCATAAAAAATGAAGAATTTATAAAATTAACTCAAGTACCTTATCATGAAATTAAAATGTCTAATAATAGCGACAGGGTTCTTATTATAAACAATAAAAACTATATGATAAATAAAAATTCAAAATATTATTATGAATATGCCATAAGTGGAAAAAATGGATATACATTAAGAGCAAACCACACCTATGTATGTGCTGCTGAAAAAGATGGTCACAGATTAGTTGCTGCATATTTAAATGCTCAAAACAAGCCTCAGAATTTTCAAGATATGAAAACAGTATTTGATTATGGATTTAATAATTATAAATGGCTAAGCATATATAAGAAAAATGATGTTTTAGAAAATTATAAAATAAAAAGTGGTGTAGAAATACCTCTTAAGGCTTCATGTGATATTGATTACATTGTTCCTAATAATGCTGATGACCATGTAGATTCATCTCTTAAAATTGAACAGAAAGATTTAAGCAAAACTTCCTTTAACGAAGGAGATAAAATATTAAAAGGTGTTATTTCTGTTAATGGAGAAGAATATGAAACAATAGATATCCTAGCTGGACAAGCATATCAGTATAAACCAATATTATCAAAGAAAAATTTTCCAACAATCAGTATAACTGCAGGTGCCTTAACTGGCATAATATTAATAGGAATTTCTGTTGTATATTTTAAAAAGAAAAAATCATAATTTGTTGTGAATCTTGATGGAGAAAACGTTCCAAAAACATGAACAGGCTACTTAATTCACAGGATTAAAAAATTTGCACATGTGAATTAATAGCCAGTTCATGTTTTTTGCGTTTTCTCCATCAAGATTCTTTACTAAGCCATTATAAATTGGAGATAAGGTTTGTTTGTTATACTGAATTTGGTTATAGGGTAAAACTAGAAAAGAAGAGACATGCAATGAAATTTAAATTCTATAAAGCGTAAGCTTGGAAAACTTAATTTTGAAGTGTTGAGCAAATATACTTGTCCATACTGAAGTTTGCCACAATATTTTAAAATACATCTAACTATTATATTTCAAAACACTTTTATTATTAACCACACCAGTATGGAGCAAGTGTTTTGCCAATGCTTCAAAATTTTTAGTTTTCCAGCTTTAAGCGATCTTAGAATTTAAATTTTAGTTGCATGTCTCTTCTTTTCGGTGATTTACCACTAA
>CAZPRO010000055.1:0-13055 GCA_964588775.1 uncultured Clostridium sp. | reverse complement strand
ATCAGATGTTATTAATATGGGACTTGGTATAAGGAATGTAGAAGCAGCCTTACTTCTTAAGGAAGTGGATGAAGGGGTTAAACTGAGCCTTAGATCAAAAAATAATGTAGATGTTAGAAAAGTTGCAGAAATATTTGGTGGAGGCGGTCATATAAAAGCTGCTGGAGGAATGATAAAAGATATTTCATTAAATAATGCAGAGGAAAAATTATTAAAGGAATTAGAAAAGGAACTGTCTGAAAAAAATATATTATAGGTGATAGTACAATGGATGGAATATTAAATATTTTTAAAAATAAAGGAATGTCATCTTTTGATGTTGTAAGAAAAGTTAAGCAGGCAGCTCATATTAAAAAGGTGGGACATACAGGAACCTTAGATCCTATGGCTGAAGGAGTATTACCTGTGGCACTAGGAAAGGCAACAAAAATCATAGATTATATTATGAATAGTGAAAAAGTATATGAAGTTGAATTTAAACTTGGGGTAAAAACAGATACCTATGATCTTGAAGGCACAGTGATATGTGAACATGACATTTCACATATTACAGAAGAAGAGACATATGATGCAGTAATGTCATTTGTGGGTGAATATAATCAAATACCACCAATGTTTAGTGCTTTAAAACAAAATGGTGTTCGTCTTTATGAACTGGCAAGACAGGGAATTGAAGTAGAAAGAAAGGGTCGAAAAATTAATATAAAATCAATTGAAAATGTAAGGATAAGTCTTCCATATATAACAATGACAGTATCATGTAGTAAAGGTACATATATAAGAAGTCTTTGTTATGACATAGGCGAAAAACTTATGTGTGGAGCTGTAATGACAAAACTTAAGAGAACCATGACATCAGTTTTTAGTGAAGAAAACAGCATTAATATTGATGAATTAACAGAGGAAAGCATTAAAACTAATATCATATCAATAGAAGATGCATTACAATCCTATCCTAAACTTACTATAAGAAATGAGTTTACAAAATTACTTATAAATGGCGTTAAGGTATTTGATAAGCGTCTTACACATATGAATCGAGAGAAACATATTTTATATAGGGTCTATGATAATAATGGAATTTTTATTGGTCTTGGAAAACAAGATGATGAGGGATTTAAAATAACAAAACTGCTTATTTAAAAATTGGAGTATGTAATGATTATTATAGAAAATTATTGTGAAGAAATAAGAAAAACTAATAATTATATAGCACTGGGAAGTTTTGATGGATTACATAGAGGTCATTTTTCATTAATAAAAAAAGCTGTAGAAATATCACAAGAAAAAAATGGTAAAAGCATGGTTTTTACTTTTAAAAATCATCCTAGAAGCGTGCTGGATAAACAAAGAAGTACTAAGCTTCTTATGAAAAATAGTAAAAAGGCAGAAGTTCTAGAAAAAAATCATATTGACATTTTATGTTTTAAAGAATTTGACTTGGAATTTATGAGATATATTCCTGAAGAATTTATTAAATTTCTTGTTGAGAAATATAATGCAAAAGGTATAATAGCAGGATTTAATTACAGATTTGGTTATAAAAATTTGGGAGATGTGAATCTTCTTAAAAGATTATCACAAAAATATAATTATGAATTGTATATTATGAAGCCTTATGTTTATGAGGGAAGTGCAATTAGTAGTACAAGAATACGCAACGCACTTCTTGAAGGAGAAATTTTTAAAGCTAATGATATGCTTGGAACCAGCTACAGTATTAGTGGAAAGGTTGTTCATGGAAGGAAAATAGGAAGAACTATAAATTTTCCTACAGCAAATTTGGATATTGATAATGAGATTATTATACCTAAAGTAGGTGTATATTATACTCATGTTCTGGTAAATAATAAGGTGTATAAAGGAATAACTAATATTGGTGATAATCCTACTGTAAATGGAAATAAAATAACCATAGAAACTTATATATTAAATTTTAATGAAATTATTTATGATATGGAAATAGAAGTTAGATTTATTGAAAAAATTCGCAATATAACTAAATTTAATTCTTTAGATGATTTAAAAAATCAATTGGAAAAGGACAAAGAATTTGCAGAAAAGGCGAAGTACTAACTACTAAAATAATAATTTGGTTTACAATAATCTTTACTTTTGATATAATACATAAAGAACCTAGCGCTAAGTTTAAAGGTGCCGTCTTTATACATGGAGTTAGGCGATAATAATAATACAACGGAGGTATTCGTAATGGATAAGGCAAGAAAATTAGAAATTATTAAGAAGTTTGGAAGAGATGAACATGATACAGGTTCTCCAGAAGTTCAAGTAGCATTATTAACTGAAAGAATTAATACTTTGCAAGAACATTTTAAAGTTCACAAAAAGGATCATCATTCAAGAAGAGGTCTTTTAAAGATGGTTGGTCAAAGAAGAGGTCTTCTAAACTACCTAAGCAAACAGGATATCGAAAGATACAGAGCTTTAATCAAAGAATTAGGTTTAAGAAGATAATTTTTAGAGCGGAGTTTTCCGCTCTATTATTTTAAAAATATTAAAAAGAAAGTAAGTTTTAAATACCCAAAGGAGGTATAGATAGATATGAATCATGTATTAAGTACAGAATTTGCTGGAAGAGAACTTAAAGTTGAATTCGGCAAAACTGGTATGCTTTCTAATGCGGCAACTTTTACAAGTTATGGTGATACAGTTATTATGACCAATGTAAATGCATCAGAAGAGCCAAGAGAAGGAATTGATTTTTTTCCATTAAGTGTGGAATATGAAGAAAGATTATATTCAGTAGGAAAAATTCCTGGAGGTTTTATAAAAAGAGAAGGTAAAGCATCTGAAAAAGCAATTCTTCATGGAAGAGCTGTAGATAGAACAATAAGACCATTATTTCCTAAGGGATATAGAAATGATGTTCAGGTTGTTTGTACAGTAATGTCTGTAGAACATGATGTACTTCCAGAGATTTTAGCTATTAATGCAGCCTCTCTTGCATTATGTCTTTCAAGTATACCATATACAATTCCAGTTGCGGGTGTTCAAGTTGGTTTGATTGATGGCAAATTTGTTACAAATCCCGATTCAGAAGGAAGAAAGAAGAGCAGTCTAGCCCTTACAGTGTGTGCAACTAAAGAAAAGGTTATGATGATTGAAGCTGGAGGAGATGAAATTGATGAAGACACTATGATTGATGCTATAAAGTATGGTTTTGATGAATGTCAAAAAATAATAGTATTTCAAGAAGAAGCAGTGTCTAAGTTTGGAAAGAAAAAAGAAGAACCAGTTTTATATAAGCCTGATGAAGAATTAGAAAAAGAAATAAAAAACTTTGCAGATGATATGGTTTTTGAAGCAATGCATATTACTGATAAGGATGAAAGAAATGCTGCTGTTGATGTGATTTACGAGAAGGTAAATGAACAGTTTGCAGAAAAGTATGAAGATAAGGCTGGAGATATTAAAGAGATTCTTTATACAATGCAAAAAAAAGTAGTAAGAAATATGCTTTTAAATGAAAAGCGCAGACCAGATGGAAGAGCATTTGATGAAATAAGACCTCTTAGATGTGAAGTTGGACTTCTTCCAAGAACTCATGGAACAGGTCTGTTTACAAGAGGATTAACTCAGGTTATGACTGTTGCTACTTTGGGTTCAATAAGTGATATACAAATACTTGATGGTGTAGATGAAGCAGAATCAAAGAGATACATACATCATTATAATTTCCCAGGTTACAGTACAGGAGAAGTAAAGCCTTTAAGAGGTCCTGGAAGAAGAGAAATTGGTCATGGAGCTTTAGCAGAACGTGCTTTAGAACCATTAATTCCAAGTGAAGAAGAATTTCCATATACAATTAGACTTGTATCTGAAGTATTAAGTTCAAATGGATCAACATCTCAGGCATCTGTATGCGGATCAACTTTAGCTTTATTAGATGCTGGAGTTCCAATAAAGAGACCAGCAGCAGGTATAGCTATGGGACTTATAACATCAGAAGACTGTAGTGAAGAACTTGTTCTTACTGATATTCAGGGAATTGAAGATTTCTTTGGAGATATGGATTTTAAAGTTGCAGGAACAACTGAAGGTATAACATCAATTCAAGTTGATACAAAACTTCAAGGATTTAGTTTTAATGTTGTGGAAAATGCAATTAGAGATGCAAGAAAAGCAAGATTGACAATTTTAGATAAGATTCATGAGTGTATTGAAAGTCCAAGAGCTGATGTGTCACAATATGCACCAAAAACAGAAGTAATGAAGATAGATCCTGAAAAGATTAGAGATGTAATAGGAACTGGTGGTAAGGTTATAAATAAGATTATAGCTGATACTGGTGTTAAAATAGACATAAAAGAAGATGGAACAGTATTTGTAAGTTCACCTGATCATGATGGAGTAAATGCAGCAATAAAAATAATAGAAGGTCTTACTAAAGAAGTTAAGACTGGAGAAGTGTATCTTGGAAAAGTAACTAAAATAACTACATTTGGGGCATTTGTAGAGATATTACCAAATAAAGAAGGATTAGTTCATATTTCTAAACTTGCAAAGGAAAGAGTAGAAAAGGTTGAAGATGTTGTATCTTTAGGAGATGAAATTCTTGTTAAAGTAACAGAAATTGATAATCAGGGAAGAATAAATCTTTCTAGAAAAGATGCAATAAATGAGAAAGAACAAAAACAAGATAAGTAAAAAGGGCAATAATAATTGCCTTTTTTTTATAGATGGAGGCATGAATATGTATAACATTTATACTTTAAAAAATGGATTGAGAGTAATAACAGAAAAAATTGATTATTTAAATTCAATTAGTGTAGGTGTAATGGTTCAAAATGGTTCAAGAAATGAAAGTGAAGATGTAAATGGAATTTCACATTTTATTGAACATATGTTTTTTAAAGGAACCTCAAGAAGAAATGCAAAAGATATAGTGGAAGATATTGAAAAAGTAGGCGGGCAGATTAATGCATTTACAAGTAAAGAGGGTACTTGTTATTATATTAAGGCTTTGAATACCCATTTAGATACAGCGGTTGATGTACTTTCAGATATGATTTTGCACTCTAAATTTGATGATGAAGAAATAGAAAAAGAGAAGGGTGTAGTAATAGAAGAAATAAACATGAGTTATGATTCTCCAGAAGATGTTCTTGATGATGCACATTCTGCTGTGTGTTTTGGAAATACTTCTCTTGGAAGACCTATACTGGGCACAGCAGAACATATAAAATCATTTAATCATAATAAGATTGTGGATTTTATAGAGAATAGATATACTCCATATAATTCCGTAATATCAATTTGTGGAAATTTTGATGAAAAGTATGTTAAAGATTTACTTGAAAAGCATTTTGGTGACTGGCATTGTAGTAATAAATATGTACCCAAATATGAAAATGTCCAAATTAGAACTGGTTCTAAATATGTAAATAAGGATATTGAGCAGCTTCATATATCAATAGGTTTAAAAGGGCTTCCTTATGGAGATGAAAATAATTATTCCCTTGTGCTTTTGAATAATATATTAGGTAATGGAGCATCATCCATACTATTTCAAAAGATAAGAGAAGAATTAGGATTATGTTATTCTATTGGTTCATATCTTCAGCAGTTTCAAAAAACAGGAACTTTTAATATTTATGCAGGGTTAAATAAGAACTATGGAGAAAAGGCTTTAAGTGCAATTGATGAAGAATTAAGAAAATTTTCAAAAATTTCAATAACTGGAGAACAGCTTAACATTAATAAAGAAAAGATAAAAGCTACATATATTTTAGGACTTGAAAGCACAAGTTCAAGAATGTTTGCCAATGCAAAATCCTATTTGTTTAGAAAAGAGGTAAGAACACAGGAAGAAGTTATTAAAAACATAGACAGCATAAATGAAGAAAGTATTGAATATGTATTAAATTCATGCTTTAAAGATGGAATATTAAACATAGCATATGTAGGTTCAGACATTGAATATAATAAATTGGATGATATAATATTAAAAAATCTAAAGGCATATGATAATAGTAAGGGTAGTAAAATAAAATTGTAGTAATAATCTTCCTCCATTTAGCATATAAATTATGATAAATGGAGGGATTTTTATGATTAATGAAAAATCAATAAAATATTTAAGCGACATAGAAAAATATGAGTTAATAAATATTAATGATGGAGAAAAATATGACTATTTAGCAGACAATGATTTAATAGTAGATGATGATGGAAATTTTAGGTATCTCATCATCAATGTTAACAGAGGAAAGTTTAATTTTTTTGCTAGTAAGGATTTTCTTGAAATACCATGGGAATGTGTAAAGAAAATAGGTGCTAAAACAATTATAATAGATGCAGATGATGAAAAAGTGAAAAAGGTTAAACTTTAATGATAGGAGGATAAAGAACATGAAGATTATAATACAAAAATTTGGAGGAACTTCGGTTTCAAGTGAAGAAAACAGGCAGAGGGCTGTAAATAAGGTAAAGGATGCAATTAAGAAAGGATATAGTCCCGTAGTGGTTGTATCAGCAATGGGAAGGAAAGGAGCTCCATATGCAACAGATACTCTCCTTAGTCTGCTAAATGACAGATTTAAAATAAATAATAAACTAGCAGTAGATTTCCTTGCAGGATGTGGAGAAATAATAAGTTCTGTTGTTGTATGCAATGACTTGTTCAAGGCTGGTATAGAAGCTCTGCCTTTAAATGGCAGTATGGCAGGAATAGAAACTGACAGCAATTTTGGAAATGCTGCCTGCATTAATGTACAGCCTCAAAAAATAATTGAAGTGATAAAAAGTGGAAGAGTTCCTGTAATAACAGGATTTCAGGGAGTAAATGATGAAGGATTTATAACAACACTAGGGCGTGGAGGAAGTGATACAAGTGCAGCTCTTCTAGGGGTTGCCCTTAATGCAGAACAAATAGAAATATACACAGATGTTGATGGAATAATGACGGCAGACCCTAGAATAGTAAAGGATGCAGGAATTATTGATGTAATAAGCTATAATGAAGTATTTCAACTTGCAGAGCAGGGTGCAAGGGTGATACATCCTAAAGCAGTAGAAATAGCAATGGAAGGCAATATTCCTCTGCTTATAAAAAATACAATGAATGATACAAAAGGAACTTTGATTAATAATTTTGGAGATAAAAAGCATCATGGAATCATGTCAGGAATTACCAGTGTAAATAACAGAATTCAAGTATCCATAGATAAAGAACTTAATAATAAAAATGAGAAGTATGATGATATACTTGAACTAATTGCAGCAAATAATATAAGTGTTGATTTAATTAATATTTTTCCTGAAAAGAATATATTTACTGTTAATTTAGAAGATAAGGAAAAGCTAATGGGAATTTTGAAAAAAAATTCTTTTAAATATACAGTTATTGAAAACTGTAGTAAAATTGCTGTTATTGGAAATGGAATGAAAGGTATTCCAGGAGTTATGGCTAAAATACTAAAATGTTTAAATAAAAATAACATAAAGGTTCTGCAAACAGCAGATTCACATAATACCATATGGTGTCTTATAAACTCTAAAGATGAATTTAATGCCATAAATGCACTCCATAAAGCTTTTTCTATAAAAAATAGTTTTTAGTATAAAAGCAGGCTTTACTGTAAATAATAATAAAAAACAGGAGGCTTTTAATTTATGAAAAATAACAGTAATGATAATAAGGAAAGTAAAGTACAGGACAAATTAGATTCAATAAAAGAAATGGGAAATACTATTGAAAATAATCCTAATAGAAAAATACAAGTTTTATCAATAATTGGTCAAATAGAAGGACATTCAGTCCTTCCTCCACAAACTAAAGCAACAAGATATGAACATATAATTCCTCAACTCATTGATATAGAACAGAATAAGCAGGTTAAAGGGCTTTTAATAGTGCTAAATACAGTTGGAGGAGATGTGGAAGCTGGTCTTGCTATAGCTGAAATGATTAATAGCATGACAAAGCCTACAGTTTCTGTTGTAATTGGAGGAGGTCATTCCATTGGTGTTCCTCTTGCAACATCAGCAAAATATTCTTTTATAACACCATCAGCAACAATGATTGTTCACCCTGTAAGAATGAATGGTTTTGTAATTGGTGTATCTCAGACTTTTGAGTATTTCAAAAAAATGCAGGAGAGAATAAATGAATTTATAGTAAGAACTTCAAATATAAAGATGGATGTACTTGAAGGATTTATGAAGAGGAGGGATGACTTATTAAATGATGTAGGAACCATGCTTATAGGAAAACAAGCTGCTGAATGTGGTCTTATAAATGAAGTTGGAGGAATAGGCAAAGCATTAAATAAATTAAATAAATTTATAGAATAGCAGCAGTATATAAATTTTAAGGGTTATAGAAAAAATCTATAGCCCTTTTTCTATTTTAGTGTTATCTTAATTAGTGGGAATTGTTATCTGGATATAAAATTCAAATAGGGGTGATAAAACTTGGGAAGAAGTAACAATAAGGGAAAAGGGTCGAGGAAAAAGAAAAAGGAACCTATAAAAGATGAGATGCAGTTTAATCCTGATATAATAGGGATAATATATATAACAAGTGGTCTTGTACTTGCTATAGCAATATATACAAATTTAGCAGGTGCATTATCCAATATAGCACAAAAATTAACCTATGGCTTAATAGGCATAGGATCCTATTTAATCCCAGTTTATTTGATGTATTTTGGATTTGAGTATATAAAAACACGAGGGAATATCTCTTTAAAAAATAAGAAATTTATAGGCATTACTATGGCAGCATGTATAATCATACTTATATGCAGTACTGTTAATATTCAGTCTTTATATGACAAGAACCAGTTTTTGGAAAATATGAAGAGTATTGCTTTAAATGAAGGAAGGAATATACATGGAGGAATTATGGGGTATCTAATTGCATATCCTTTGTTTAAGCTTATTGGTGCAGCTGGTTCATATATTGTTTATTTTGCATTATTTATAATTGTGCTTATTCTTATACTAAATATAACATTATATGATTTAGGTTTAAATGTTGTATCCAAAGGAAAACAAATAAAAACAGAGAGAAATAACAAAAGAAATAGAAGTGTTGAATCAAAAAATAAAAAAGAAAAGGGCTTTATTAATATTGTGGATAATTCTGAACAGGTAAATTCAGGCAACAGTATTTCTGACGAAGAACAAAGAAAAGAATTTATTAATGGAGTTAATAGAAAAATAAAGATACTTGATTTTATGAAAAATGCAGATGAAGAAGAATCAAGGGAGTCCCAGATAATAAATGATTCTATAGATAATGGTTATGAATTGGAACCATTAATTACAAAAGATAATATAAAAGAGTTAGAAAATGAACAGATAGGAAATAACATATCAAAAAGCAGAGTGAGAAGTAAGACTTTAGACAGCAATGTTAAAGAAGTTGTAAATAAAGAAATTGAAGAACAGATATTGGAAAAGAAAGAGCAAAAGGAGTATACAATACCAAGTTTAGAACTATTAAAATCTAATATAAGTGCTAAACTTAATAGTGCTGATAAGAAAGAACTTATAGAAAATGCCAGCAAGCTTGAAGAAATTTTATCCAATTTTGGAGTAGATGCAAAGGTAACTCAGGTTATAAAAGGACCATCTGTAACAAGGTTTGAACTACAACCAAGTCCGGGAGTAAAGGTTAGTAAAATAGTAAATTTAAGTGATGATATAGCTTTGGGTCTTGCTGCTAATGGAATAAGAATTGAAGCACCAATACCAGGAAAGGCTGCTGTAGGTATTGAAGTGCCTAATTTAAAGCAGAGCCCTGTCTTTTTAAGGGAAGTCCTTGAAAATGAAGAATTTGTTAAATCCCAAAATAAACTGGCTTTTGCCCTTGGAAAAGATATTTCTGGAAAGTGTGTTGTTGGAGACTTAAGTAAGATGCCCCATACTTTAATTGCAGGTGCTACAGGTTCAGGAAAAAGTGTGTGTATAAATTCGCTTATTATAAGTCTTCTTTATAAATACAAACCTGAAGATGTAAAACTTCTTATGGTGGATCCTAAAGTTGTTGAACTTAGTGTGTATAATGGAATTCCTCATTTACTAATTCCTGTAGTAACTGATCCTAAAAAAGCAGCAGGGGCTTTAAATTGGGCAGTAAATGAAATGACCAATAGATATAAACTTTTTGCAGATAAGGGTGTAAGAAATATGCAGTCATATAATGAATTATTCGCAAAGGGTGAAATAGAAGAAAAACTTCCATATGTGGTTATAATAATTGATGAGCTGGCAGATTTAATGATGGTATGTCCAAATGATATTGAGGATTATATAGGAAGGCTTGCTCAAATGGCAAGAGCTGCGGGAATGCATCTTGTAATAGCTACTCAGAGGCCATCTGTTGATGTAATAACTGGGGTGATAAAATCGAATATTCCATCAAGAATATCTTTTGCTGTATCATCTCAAATTGATTCCAGAACCATATTAGACAGCTCTGGAGCTGAAAAACTTTTAGGAAAAGGAGATATGCTTTACTATCCAGTAGGTGAAAACAAACCATTAAGAATACAGGGATGTTTTATTTCTGAACAAGAAGTTGAAAATGTAATATCTTTTATTAAAGAAGATCAGGGACATATTGATTATGAAGAAAGGATTATAGAACATATAAATAATACTGACACAAAACATGGAATATCATCAATTTCAGGACAAAGTGATGAAGATGAACTTTTAAATGAAGCAATTACAATAGTTGTAGAAAATAATATGGCGTCAACTTCATTTCTTCAAAGAAAATTAAGAATTGGATTTAACAGAGCCTCAAGGATAATGGATGCCTTAGAAGAACGGAAAATAATATCACCCAAGGATGGAAGCAAGCCAAGACAGGTTTTGGTTACAAAGAGTGAGTTATTTGAAGATAAAGACCATGGAATTTAGATTAATAATTTATTAATTATACAAATATACTTGTAAGAAGGTATAATAATTTGTTACAATAAGGAAGTTCATGTAAAGAAAAAGTTTATATAACCAATAATAGATATTATGTAACTTAGGAGGAGCAAAAATTGAATAATTTACAGATAGTAAAAGATCCCAAGAAAAATGACCAGTTTTTGAAAAAATATAAAGTAGGAATGGTCAGTCTTGGGTGTGATAAAAATAGAGTTGATTCAGAAATAATGCTTGGTAGTATGAGCATGTTATATACAATAACTAATAATCCTAAAGATGCAGATATAATACTTGTAAATACATGTGGATTTATTGAAAGTGCAAAGCAGGAATCCATAGATACAATTTTAGAAATGGCACAATACAAAACAAATTATAAATGCAGACTTCTTATTGCAACAGGATGTCTTACTCAAAGATATGGAGATGAACTGGCAGAGCTTATACCAGAAATAGATATTATGCTTGGAGTAAATGATTATAATAAATTAAATCAACTAATTAATCAATTTATTAATGAAGATATAAAGAGCAGAAGTGTTACTAATTATTCTGATAAATTTATAAATGAAGGAAAAAGAATACTTACAACAGAAACTTCTACTGCATATGTAAGAATTGCTGAAGGATGCAACAATTTTTGTACATATTGCGTGATTCCTAAGATAAGAGGAAAATTTAGAAGCAGAAAAATGGAAAATATAATAAGTGAAGTAAGAGAACTGGTTAATCAGGGAGTAAAAGAAGTTATTTTAATAGCACAGGATACTACCATGTATGGAACTGATCTATATGGAAGGCAGAATCTTCATGAACTTCTGAAAGAATTAAAAGAAATATCTGGTATAAAGTGGATAAGACTTCTATATTGTTATCCTGAAGAACTTTATGAAGAACTTATTAATGAGATTAGGGATAATGAGAAAGTTGTTAAATATATAGATATACCAATCCAGCATATTAGTAATAATATACTTAGATTAATGGCAAGAAAAACAACAAAAGAACATATAATTAAAAAAATAGAGGAATTAAGAATCAAAGTAAAAGATATTATAATAAGAACTACATTTATTGTGGGATTTCCAAATGAATCAGAGGAAGATTTTAAGGAAATTATTGATTTCATAAAGGAATATAAACTGGATAAGGTGGGAGTATTTAAATATTCAAGAGAAGAAAATACACCAGCTGCTAAAATGGATAATCAAATTGAAGAAAGTATAAAGGACCAGAGAGAAGAAAAATTAATGCTGGTTCAAAAAAATATTTCAGAAGGGTTAAATAAATTGAAAATTGGAAAAATGTATGATATTCTTGTAGAAGGGTATAATGGAAAGTACTATTATGGAAGAAGCTTTGAAATGGCTCCTGATATAGATGGAAATGTATTCTTCAAATCTAATAAAGATATACAGAAGGGTAGTTTTGTTAAAGTAAAGATAACAGAAAATATGGATTATGATTTAATAGGAGTTGTTGTAGATGAACCTTGCGAACAAATTAACAATGATTAGGATTATACTTGTTCCTGTATTTTTAGTATTTCTTATAGTTAAAGGAATTCCTTATGGAAGTTTTATTGCAACATTTATATTTATTCTGGCTTCAATAACAGATAAATTGGATGGATATATTGCCAGAAGCAGAAATATGATAACTAACTTTGGAAAATTTATGGATCCCTTAGCAGATAAGCTTTTAGTTACTTCAGCACTTATATGTTTAGTGGAACTGGATGTAATCCAAGGATGGGCTGCAATTATTATAATTGCACGTGAATTTGCTGTATCTGGTTTAAGAGCAATAGCAGCAGCAGAAGGAAAAGTAATAGCAGCATGCTGGTGGGGAAAAATAAAAACAGTTATACAGATAATTGCTATAATTTTATGCTTATTACAGGAAAACATAAAAAGAGGAGAATCTGTATACTTAACAACATTTGTTGAAAATAGTATGATTTTAAATAAATTCTTTTATTATATGCCTAAAATTGTGCTGTTTATGGCTGTCATAATGACTATTATTTCAGGATATGAATATTTTGCTAAAAATAAAGATGTAATAGTAATGAATAAATAGAGTTTAAAATTATTACAAATGGATATTATTAAAATGAAGCTGCATTTCAGCTTCATTTT
>CAZPRO010000054.1:0-13181 GCA_964588775.1 uncultured Clostridium sp. | reverse complement strand
CTTTCTAATGATTCTTCTTTAGCAACATATAAAAATGCATCTACTTTAGAATCAATATTTTGAATTTTATCTAAATGAGCTTTTGTAACTTCTTCGACTGAAGCTTCTTTCTTGGTAATTATTTCTTTTAGATCATGAGCTTTGTAATTTGAAAAATCCATGAAAATTGTCCTCCATTCTTATTGTTGTTTTATTATACTTGGTACTAAAACATACTCTTCTAATTTATCTGGTGCATTTTTTACAACATCATCAAGACTTAATGAAGGTACAACAACATCTTCCCTAAATCTATTTTCAATGTAAACTGGATTTACTATTATATCTTCATTTTCTGTATCTAATTCTCCTAGTTTTTCAACATAGGCTAATATTTGATTTAAATCTTCTGCTAAACTTTCCTTTTCATTTTCATCAAAGTGCAATCTTGCAAGTTCAGCAACATATTCAACATCTTTTTTACTAACAGCCATAACTTAAACCTCCCGTACTTTTTTCTTTTTAAATTTTATCATAAAATTTGCTATTTTACTATTTAAGCATAGTTATATATTTTTATTATTTTATCCAGTTAGTTGCAAAGTATATAAGACTTACAGATATTACAATACTTATTATAAAATATAATATTCTATTTTCTACTGTTTTATCTGCTACAAATCTAGCAGCTATGACTGCCATTGTAGCACTTAAAGACAATTCTAAGGGTACATAAGAATTAAATATTTGGTTCACATAGTAAAACTGATATGTTGTTAAAAATGTACATATTATTATTATGCTTGTAATGCTCATTAAAATATATATCAAAACATCAATAAACTTTTTCATGTCTTACTATCCTTTCAACATTTTTTCAAACTCTTCTTCTGAAAGTATTATTACTCCTAACTCCTGTGCTTTTGTCAACTTTGAACCTGCTGCTTCTCCTGCTATTACATAGTCTGTTTTCTTACTTACACTTCCTGCAACTTTAGCTCCCAGACTTTCAAGTTTATCCTTAATTTGACTTCTTGAATAATTTTGAAGTGAACCAGTTGCAACTACAGTCTTACCCTGAAAAACATTTTGTGCTATTTCTTTTTCTTCAAAATGAGGATCAACTCCTAATTGTAGAAGTTCATCTATAGTTTTAAGCACCTTTTCTTCTTTAAAAAATGCCATAACATCCTGTGCAACAATATCTCCTATATCTGACACACTTACTAATTCATCAAAAGTTGCATTTTTCAACCCTTCAATGGATTTGAATTTATCAACTAAATCCTTTGCTGTTTTTACTCCTACATTTGGTATTCCCAGTGCATATACAAATGCATGAAGTTCACAATGTTTACTTTTTTCAATGGCTTCAATAAGATTTTGTGCCTTTTTTAGACCAAACTTTTCTAAATTCAGTAAATCTTCTTCTTTTAACTTATATAAATCAGAAATTGACTTTATATTAAGCTTTTCAAATAACTGTTCTGCTGTTTTCTCCGAAAATCCAGCTATATTCATAGCTTCCCTTCCACCATAATGAACTATACTCTTCACCATCTGTGGTTTACATGATAATGTATTTTCACAAAAATAATGAGCACCATTTAAAACAACATGACTTCCACAAGCAGGGCATAACTTTGGTGGATTTATTTCCCTTGAGCCTTCTAAGCTTTCTGGAACTACTCCCATTATTTCAGGAATAACATCATTACTTCTTCTAACAAATACATCTGCCCCTATTTTTACTCCTTTTTTGCGGATATCATCCATGTTATTTAAAGTAGCTCTCCTTACTGTAACCCCTGCCAGATCAACAGGTTCAAGCAAAGCTGTAGGTGCAAGTCTTCCACTTCTTCCAACATTCCATTCCACATCTAAAAGCTTTGTTGTTGCTTCCTGTGCTTCAAATTTGTATGCAATTGCCCATTTAGGGTATTTAACTGTATATCCCAAAAGTTCCCTTGTTCTTATATCATCAACTGCAATTACAAGACCATCAATATCATAATTAAGGTCGAATCTTATGCTTCGAATATGTTCAATTTCTCTTTCTATCTCTTTCATTGATGTACATACTTCCATATAGTCATCCACAGGCAGTCCTTTATCTTTTATGAATTTCATCATTTCAATATAACTATTGAAATTTGTCCCTTCCTTATATCCCACATCATAGAAAAAAGCTGAAAGCCCTCTGCGAGCTGTTTCCTTTACGTTAAGATTTCTAAGGGCTCCTGCCGCACCATTTCTAAGATTTTTTAATGGAACATCTGCAGTTTCATTATATTTATGAAAAGCTTCTGTAGTCATTATTGCTTCTCCATGAACTTCCAATAGATCCCTACTGTCTATCTTTAATGGAATAGTTTTGATAGTCTTTACCTGTGCAGTTACCTCTTCTCCTATATCTCCAGTTCCTCTTGTAGCTGCAATTATAAGAACTCCCTGCTCATCATAAGTTAAATTAATTGTAAGCCCATCAAATTTTTTAGTAAGAACATATTTTAAATCAGGAAGATTTTCTCCTTTGCTCCTCATTTCCTGAACAAATTTCACATTTCTATTATGCCAGTCTTGTAATTCCTGTATAGTCTGTGCTTTATCCATACTCCATAATCTTGCCTTATGAGTATGCTTATTAAAGCCTTCAAGAACTACATCTCCAACACGAAGAGTTGGAGAATAAGGAAGTACATAAGCTGTTTCTTTTTCTAATTTTCTTAATTCATCATATTCTTTATCATATTGCTTATCAGTAACTGATGGATTATCTAGAGAGTAATATTCATATGAATACTTATTTAATTTGTCAACAAGCTCCTTAATACGTTCTTTTTTATTCAAGTTTTTATTCTCCTTTAGCATAATAATTTTTAAATTGTGTTTTTTAATTTTTTATAATTAAAACAAACTGCATATTATTAAGCATTAACTAATTGCTTCTAAGTTTTGCAACAGAAAGCATTAAATTTTTAATACCTTGTTTGTCAAAAGCTACTGTTAATTTTTTATCCCCTTGATTATCTTTAACCTGAACTATTGTACCCACTCCAAATTTTTCATGAACCACCTTCCGACCTATTGTGGCTTCTGCTGCATTTAAATATTCTCCACTTTCAGTAACATTAGATGTAGAAATGCCGCTTCTGCTTTGAATCAAACCACTTCCTGATACGTCTCTCTTCTTATATAATGAATTTCTTAGACTATGTGGATTATTATAAATACTTTTATTTATAGAAGTATTATTAAATTTTAATTTTGCATTTTCATTTTGAACATACTCCTTTAAATCAGCCTTTATCTCATTTAAAAAATCAGATTGAGGATATGCAACAGTTTTACCAAAAACTCTTCTAACTTCTGCTGATGTCATAAATAAGGTTTCTTTTGCTCTGGTTATTCCTACATAACATAATCTTCTCGACTCTTCCATCTCTGAATCTTTTTCAAATGCCATATTTCCCGGGAAAATACCATTTTCCATACCAACCATAAATACAACCGGAAATTCAAGTCCTTTTGCACTATGTACAGTCATAAGCATTACACTATCATCTTCATCTTCAATTTTGTCTGTATCCTGAACAAGAGATACCTTTTCAAGATATGCTGAAAGTGATTTATCTTCACTTGTTTTTTCAAACTCAACAGCATCTGATACAAGCTCTTCAAGATTATCAATTCTGCTTTTATCTTCAATTTCTTTTGAATCTTTAAGCATTTTCATATAACCTGTATCTTTTAATATGGTTTTTATTATCTCCGATACTGATGTAGTTTGGTTTATTTCCATTAAATCATCTATTAATTTAACAAAAGGTTCAATACATGTTACATTTCTTGAAGTTAAAGTTGGTATACTCCGTACTTCTGTTAATGCATCCCATATGTTTAAATCACATCTTTCAGCAAAATCCTGAACCTTGTTTACTGTTGCATCACCAATACTTCTTTTAGGTACATTTATTATTCTTTTTATACTCACATCATCCTGTGGATTTATTAAAACTCTTAAATATGCAATTATATCTCTTATTTCTTTTCTGTCATAGAATTTAGTTCCCCCAACAATTTTATATGGTATCCCTTTTCTTCTAAAACTTTCCTCAAAAATTCTTGACTGAGCATTTGTTCTGTAAAGAATGGCAAAATCTTTATAATTTTTATTTTCATTCTTTTTTATATTAAGTATACTGGTTCCTACAAAATCGCCTTCATCAGTATCTGCATAAGCCCTATAGACTTTAATTTTGCTGCCATTTTCCTGCTCAGTTCTAAGAATCTTACTTTTTCGGTGTGAATTATTAACTATTACTGTATTGGCAGCATTTAGAATATTTCCTTTTGATCTATAATTCTGTTCTAACTTGATAACCTTTGCTGAAGGATAATCCTTTTCAAAACTTAAAATATTTTCAATATCTGCCCCTCTCCATTGATAAATACATTGATCATCATCACCAACTACACATATATTTTTATACTTTTTAGCAAGAAGTTTAACAAGTTCATATTGAGCTCCATTTGTATCTTGATACTCATCAACCATAATATATTTGAATTTATTTTGATAAAACTCAAGTACATCTGAATTATTTTTAAATAATTCAACTGTCTTAAAAATAAGATCATCAAAATCAAGAGCATTATTCTCCCTCAGCCTTTTCTCATATCTTTCATAAACATCTGCTATTTTATTTTCTCTAAAGTTATATTGATTTTCAATCTTAAAACTTCTAGCATTCTGCATTTTATCCTTAGCTTTGCCTATTTTGCTTATTATCTCCTGTTCATTTATATCCTTATCATTTATATTTAATGCTTTCATACATTCTTTAATTAATGTTTTTTGATCTGAACTATCATAAATTGTAAAACTGCTCTTATATCCCAGTTTATCTATTTCCCTTCTTAGTATTCTCACACATGTTGAATGAAAAGTAGATATCCACATATTATCTGCCTGTTCTCCAATAAGTGCCTTTACTCTGTCTTTCATTTCTTTAGCAGCTTTATTTGTAAAAGTAATGGCTAATATGTTGTATGAAGGAATTTTTAAATCTTCTATCATATGAGCAATTCTATGGGTTAAAACTCTTGTTTTTCCTGATCCAGCACCAGCAAGAATTAACACCTGACCGTTTATAGTTGTAGCTCCTTCATATTGCTCTTTATTAAGTAACTTTTTTAAATCCATGAATCGATTTTCTTCCTTTCTTAATTCCTTAAAATATTATACCATAAGTAAAAATTTATACACCTAACACAAGAAAAAAATTATCTTTTAATTATTTTTTCCAAAATGGCAAAGTTATATAAATTTTAATTATTTTTCTCAATATAAAAATAACTGCACCAATTTATTCATAGGGTTATTTTTTTGAATAAATTAATGCAGTTATTAAATTCAGCTCACAATTTTTAAAAATTCTTTTTATATAATTTTAATACAAATATGTAATTTTTATCAATGTAATGTTATGGTATACATTTACGTTTGTAAACATCTTCATAAGACAATATAAAAAAACGCAACCCTTGGGGCTAGGTTGCGCTTCAGCAATAAGCAATAAGCAATAAATAAAAAGGGGGCTATATATTCCTTTTATTTATCCTTGCAAAATCATTATAAGAGATTCCATAATAAAATGCAAGTAATTTATTTAAAAATAATTATTTTTTTGAGAAAAATGAATGATTTGACTTCATTTTATTCAATCATTCGTTAATAACTTTTTAGAAGGGCTAATTCCTCTTCTGTCAGTTCTCGATATTCACCTTCTTCTAAATCTGAATCCAGCTTAAGTCCTCCAAATTCTTCCCTCTTTAAATATACAACTTTCTTATTTACTGCTTCAAACATTCTCTTTACCTGATGAAATTTTCCTTCTTGAATTGTAACTCTTATTTCTGAACCCTCATCATCAGCGTTTAATATTTCAAGTTTGGCTTCCATGCATTTATATCCGTCATCTAATACAATTCCCTTTTTAAAGTCCTCAATATCCTTTTCTCCAACCTTCTTATCAATTTTAGCATAATATACTTTATCAACATGATATTTAGGCGATATCAGTTTGTGATTAAGTTCTCCATCATTGGTAAGCAGCAGTAATCCTACAGTATCTTTATCCAGTCTTCCTATGGGAAATGGATTAAATACCTGATGGTCCAACTCTAAAAGATCCACAACTGTTTCATCTCTATTATCATGAGTTGCAGAAATAACTCCTTGTGGTTTATTCATCATAATATATATGTATTTTTTATATATTATTTTTTCTCCATTTACCTTTATTATTGACTTTTCAGGATTTACAAGCATTCCATTATCCTTCACAATATTCCCATCAACTTCAATTAACCCTTTTTTAACAAAGGATTTCACATATTTTCTACTTCCATATCCTAAATTGGAAATGATTTTATCTAATCGTTCCATAAATTCCACTCCATTTTTAATGCTATTTTTAATAATAATTTATGTTATCATATATTTTTTATATTTACAATTAATGTATAGAACCATAAATAAAAAATACTGCCTTATAGAGATTAAAACTTACAATACTACACATTTAATCTCTGCAAGACAGTCCCTCAAAATATTTAATTAATACCATTTCTATAATAATTTAATACACTAGGAACATAATTCTGAGTTTCCTGTGGCATTTTATAAAGATCATTAGCAGAAGTTACACCTCTTCTAAGCATATTTCCAGATCCCCCATTATACGCCATAAGAGCCATGCTTATATCACCATTATACTGATTTAAACATTGCTTAATTATTTGAGTTCCGCCATTAACATTTTGTGTAACATCATATGGATCAGTAATTCCAACACTACTAAAGTTAGCTGGCATTACCTGCATAAGCCCCATTGCTCCTGCACTAGATACAGCATTGGAATTAAAATTAGATTCCTGCTTTATAATAGCCATAATTAGTCTTTCGTCCACACCATATTTCTTAGATGCCTGCTTTACTGCTTTTTCTATTTTTTCCATATCTGCAGCAGGAACATTAGATGCAGAAAAATTAGAACGCCCTATAGGACTTCCATTTACTTTTAATGTTAACTGTTGCAAATCCTGACCTGTTGGGCAACTTTGTTCTATAACTTTTGATTCATTTGCAGATCCTGCTGATGATTGTTTATCATTCAAAGATTTTTGAATCTGCTGAAATGCAAGAGTACTGGCATATTGCATTTGATTGCTCATATCCCTTGCAGCACTACTATCATCATCACTTGCTGTTAATTGCCCATTACTCATTAATGATAAGGCCAATAACTGCTCTGTTGGTATTCCCGTACTATTTGAATTATTTGTGTTTGTAAAAGCATTATTAATATAATTCTGCATAACACTTTCAAAGGCTATATCAGATTCAGTTATATTTGATGAACTTTCACTACTAGTTAATTGTCCATTACTCTGCAGCTGCATTGCTAACATTTGTTCTGTTGACAATGAATTCAAATTATCTATTGCCATGTAAAATTCCCCCATCAATAATTATCTATTTACAATTATCGATTATATTTTAACAATCTTTAACATCAAATTCAAATACATCATAATCTTCATAACTTACTTTTTTATAGTAGCTTTTAGTTAATACCAGAAGTTTATATTTACCAGAAGTAAAAGGTATAAAATTATAGTATTTTTTTCTGCTATAGGACTGAACCTTATCCCATTCATTATTTGACATTAAATAAAATTCATAGCATATATCTTTTCCACCTTTATTGCTGACTTCAAATCCAGCTTCTTCATTTATTCTAAATTCTGTTGAATCAGCAATTATTTTGGTATTTATAATAGGAAGAGCTTCTGTTACATAAAAATTTATCTGCTTTTTAAAATCAAAGTCTTGTGTACATTTAACATGTTTTGCATAAATATCTATTGTATATTTGCCAGCCACTTTAGGTGTGAACTTTAATTTTTTATCTTTAATATATTCAGTTTCTTCTATAAGCCTTCCATTTATTTTTATTTCATACTTCATTAGTATATTACTCGTATCTTGAACAATACAATCAAAAGAAATCGAATCCCCAACCAAATGAGTTTCCCTTAAAGGCATTATAACATAATCTATTTTTGCAGGAAGATATTCTACCACTTTTAAATAAACAACTGTATGAACATCATAGTCCTTTTTAGAATATTTATCTTTTGCCATTATTTCTACTTCGTATTCTCCTGCCTCTGCTGGCTTAAACTCTATCCAGTTAGACTTATTATAATTAACTCTATCTATAACCTTACCCTTGTATTTAATATTAAATGCATATTCGACCTGTGCTTCACTTTCACATTTTACCATAATATTTACAGGATCATTTACCAAAATATTTTTGTTTTTATCTATTACCACATCCACAATCTTTAAAGGTTTGTCACCTTTTTTTTCTATAAGAAAATTAATTTTCTTTATATCTTCATATTCTCCATCATAAGATGCATCTTTTACCTGAAGTGTTATTTCATATTCTCCAATTTCCTTAGGTGTCCATATATATTCTTTATTAGTTATAAACCCAGTATCCTCTTCAATTATGCCTTTAATACAATAACGGTATAATAATTCTCTGCCTCCCTGAACTTCTGCACAAAACTTAACACTATTCCCAATAGCCTGTGGTGAATTCAAATCAGCCATAAAATTTTTAATTATTACATTTTCATAAGGTTTTACTTTATATACAAGTATAGCCCTATCATCATATTCATTTTGAGATAATATATTTTTAGCAAGACATAATATTCTATATTCTCCACTTTCATTTTCATCATAGCATAATAGATTATTATTTGAATATTCCTGAATACATTTAGATTTTCCATTAGAATAGATTTTATAGAATTTATAAAGCACTCCTTCATCTTCATAATTAGTTTCCACTTTAAACCTTAATTGGTTTCCAGCAATAATACTCTTATTTTCACATTTAAAGTTTTCAATTACAAGCTTTTTCATTTCTTTAATATTAACTTTTATTGTTCTGTAATCATCAAACACTGCATTAGATTCTATACTTTTGCATTGTATAAGAAATTCTTTTTCTCCAACCTGTGTAGCTGTATATTTCAAAATATTATCTGTTTCATAATCTCTTATAATATCCCAATCCTTATACCTTTTTACAAAAAATCTATATAAAACATCTTTTTCTTTATTAGTTATAACTTCTATTGTACACTTTTGCCCTATAATTAATTCCTGTTTATCTATATTAATCTCATTTATAAGCTTTATTTTTGAAGAATTAGCCATATCTAATGCTACTTCTTTTCTTCCATCCTCTAAAACTCCTGTTTCTTCATTTTTTACTATATCTTGTGAAGTTACTGATTGTTTTTCCATTTTAATATCTTTGGGATTTATGGATTGATTTTCATCTATTATATCCTGAAGAATTATTTGTTTTTCTTCTTCTGCTAATAAAGCCGCTTCTTCTATCTCAGTATCCATATCTTTAAGATTTATTGTTTTATCAGGAATTTCCTTTACTATTTTAAAATCTTCCTTTGCAAGATAGTCTAAAGGCTTCCTTCCATTCTTTTCTCTTGCTTGTATCATAACAATATATTCTCCTTCACTATCAGGAACCCATATACATTCACTATCAGTAGAAAATTCTCTTATTGTTTTCCATATTCCGCCTTTGCCAACTATAAATTTATATTCTAAACTTTCATTATCCTCATCAATTTTACCCTTTATTTTTATATTAGTACCAAGTGCTTGTGGTTTTTCTTTATCAAACATAATTTCAACATATTTTAATTGCATATTCTCCATTTACAATCACTCCTAATTAAAATAAGATATCTTTATAGTACACCCTTTACCATTTTTTGTAAATGTTTTTTTGGTACTTTTCACTAAATTATATCATATTTATCAAGCACTATTCATATAAGTATAAATTTTATATATAAAAAAAGAAGCTACAAAAATTAGCCTCTAATAATTAAATGAATAAGATTCTTTTCTAACCGTAAATCATCTTCTGTATTTCTTTTTTTATTTCCTTTTATTCTGCCGCCACCATTTCTTATTTTTTGAGAAATATGTCTTTCTTCTAAAAGTCTGTCAATATTTTTATCTGTATAAATATAACCTTTAGGATTTATTACCTTAGCTTTTTTTGATAAACATATTTCTGAAACTCAATAATCTTGATAAACAAATATATCATAATATTTAGTTTCATTCATTATATACATATCTACACTTTGAAATCCACCATCTACAACCTTAACAGCAATATAATCACTATTTATAAAATGATTAATGTCACAATACAATAAAACTTCAATATTATATTTTTTTGCTGTTTTTTCAATAATGGAGATGCCTGGACAGGCATCTCCATCTATTAATATTCTCATAAAATTATAGTCTCTTTTCAAGTTCAGCTTTCATGTCTTCATAACCAGGTTTACCTAATAAAGCAAACATATTTTTCTTATAAGCTTCAACTCCTGGCTGGTTAAATGGATTTACTCCTAATAAATATCCACTTATTCCACAAGCCTTTTCAAAGAAGTATACTAAATATCCAAAGTAGTATGGAGTTAATTCTGGAACATTTACTACCATATTAGGAACTCCACCATCATTATGAGCTATTAGTGTTCCCTGACATGCTTGCTTGTTAACAAAGTCCATAGTCTTTCCAGCTAAGAAGTTTAAACCATCTAAGTTGCTTGCTTCTTCTTGGATTTCTATTTCATGTCTTGCCTTTTCTACTTTTATAACTGTTTCAAAAAGAATTCTTCTTCCTTCTTGAACATATTGACCCATAGAGTGAAGATCAGTTGTAAAATCAACAGCTGCTGGGAATAATCCCTTGTTATCCTTACCTTCTGATTCTCCATATAATTGTTTCCACCATTCATTGAAATAATGAAGGTTTGGTTCATAGTTTACTAATAATTCTATAGTTTTTCCCTTATTATATAATGCATTTCTTACAGCAGCATATTTATATGCATCATTTTCCTTTAATGAAGGGTTAGAATATTTTTCTCTTGCGTCTTGTGCACCTTTCATCATTTCATCTATATCAATTCCTGCTGCAGCTATTGGTAATAATCCCACTGCAGTTAATACAGAGAATCTTCCTCCAACATCATCTGGAACTACAAAAGTTTCATAACCTTCACTATCTGCAAGAGTTTTTAATGCACCCTTTGCTTTATCAGTAGTAGCATAAATTCTTTTTCTTGCTTCTTCTACACCATATTTCTTTTCTACATATTCTCTTAAAATTCTAAATGCAATAGCTGGCTCTGTTGTAGTACCTGATTTAGAAATTATGTTTAAACTTACATCTTTTCCTTCTATTGCCTGTAAAAGATCTGCCATATATGTTGAACTAATATTATTTCCTACATAAAATATTTTTGGAGCTTTTCTCTTGTCATTATCTAATGAATTATGAAAATTACTTGTAAGCATTTCTATTGCAGCTCTAGCTCCTAAGTATGAACCACCAATTCCAATTACTATTAAAACATCTGAATCATTTTTTATTTTTTCAGCACTTTTTTTAATTCTTGCAAATTCATCTTTATCATAATTAACAGGAAGATCCACCCATCCTAAAAAGTCACTGCCTGCTCCAGTTCCTTTATGTAATTTTTCATGAGCTGTCTGAACCATTTCTGACATATAGTCAATTTCTGTTTCTTGTAAATACGGTGCAACTTTTGATAAATCTAATGATACACTTTTAGTCATTTTTGATTTTACCTCCAATTTATTTAAAAAAATATTTCTTCATTTTTTCATTATACCACAAATTCTTATAAACTTATGCAATGTTTTTATTATTTGTATTTTTATATAAATAATTTATTTATTTTTTCTAAATATGCATCTTAGTTAATAATAGAATATAAGAGTAATTAGAAGGCCATCGCAACAACGACAGCCCCTTTTGTATAAATATTATTTCCTACATTTACTTCTACATTTATTTTTTCTTCTTATAAATTCTTCAACTTCTCTTTTAGCACTTTCATATCCATCTCTATATCCACATTTATAACCTTTTCTATATTCTTTTTTACAATCATAATTTCTGCATTCTGTTTCTTCTTTCTCTGAACAGTCCCAGTCTTCATTATCACAGTGATTATTGCATTGAACAGACATATCAAAATCTATTTTACAATCACAGTCATTATCCTGCTCACATATATGACAACATTCTGTGTAATAGTCTCTTTCTTTAGGTTCATGGCAGTCATCATATATAAATTCATTTTTTTGCTCATTGCCAAATTCTTCATGCTCTTTTATTTCTTCACTATCATCACAATAGAAATTGCCATAGTCATCAAACTCATCTGATACACCTATAATATCATCTATTTTTACAGTTTTTCTATCCATATTATTTTCTCCTTCAAACAAAAATTCAATTAGAACTATGCCCGATATTATTTTATGCTAGATGACATTATTTGTTATCTTAAAATTAAATTTTAAATTTATTTATAGTTTTCATTATTTCTTAAATGTAGTTTCACAAAATATTTTATATGTTGACACTGGTAATATTGTTCATCCATTTTTTCTTTCTAAAAACTTTTAAGGATATTACAAGTCTTATAACTTCTTCTAATGATAAGACAAAATATACCCAGTATATTGGAAGCTTAAATACAAATGCACATATAAATCCAAGAGGCACTCCAAAAAACCATGTGCCAATAAAATCAACTATTAATGTGATTTTTGTATCTCCTCCACTTCTTAATACTCCGCCCCCAACTATCATATTTAAAACTTTAACAAACAGCATAGTTGAAAATGCATATAATATATATACCGTGTATGTCTTTACTTCATTTTCAACCTTAAACATATTTACATATAAATTAGATAAACCTGCTAAAGCTATTCCTATTATAATTGATCCAAAAAAGCCTACTTTCATTAAAAATTTGGATACACTATAAGCTTCATCATAATCATCTTTTCCTAATCTGTTTCCAATCATAACAACAGCTGCTGAAGACACTCCACTAAACATTCCAACAAACATCCCTTGAACAGGATTTGTAAGTGTCATTGCCGCCAAAGAACTTGTTGATATTCTTCCATAAATAAAAACATATATATTTTCACCAAGACTCCATAAAAATTCATTAAT
>CAZPRO010000053.1:0-13265 GCA_964588775.1 uncultured Clostridium sp. | reverse complement strand
AAACACGTGATATTATAATAATAAATTTTTGCGACAAACTTCTTGACAACTACCGGTAGAGATAAAGCCATAGAAAGTGCAAATCAAGAATACAATGAAAGAATTAAAACAGTTATCAAAATGAGAGATGAAGCAAAAACAATTTCAGAAGAGCAAGCAAATGCACTTATACAGGAAGCTACAAGACAGAAGAATGAAACGATAAAAAGTGCAGAGGAAACAAGGACTCAGGCAGTAGATAAGATGAAAAAAATGAATTCAGAATTAGAAACAAGTGTTAATACAACAACAGGAGAAATAAAAACAGAGTGGGATAAGCTGAAAGACTGGTGGGATAGCTGGACTCCTAAAGTTAAGAATTTCTTTTATAAAATAAAGAAGTCAGTTAGTGGTGGAGATGATGAGGATGAAAGTGATAATGCACGAAGCAGAATTATATCAATTCCAACAGTAAATGAATTACCAATGCTTGCAGGAGCATCATTTGAAATGCCAAGTACATATGAAACAATGCAGTTAAGTGGTGGATATTATACAAGTGATACACCAATGTCAAAAAATATTATTGGAGTTAATAAAGAAGCTAAAAGCAATACAGATAATTTGCTTAGAGAAGTAATAACATTATTAAAGAACAATAATACTAAAAGCAATTTAATATTAAACGTAAATTCAGTAAAACAGAGTCCTGTTGAAATATTCAGAGAAGCTAAAAAGTTTCAAAGGGATTTAGCATTAGGATTTTAAAGGTGGAAAAATGAAATTAATAAATACAGTTACAAAGAAAGAAGTTCTTTTTGATAATAAGGTATTAATCTTAAATCAAAAGGAGCTTTCTTTTATAGATGCAAATCATTTTAAAAGTAATGGAATAGGACAGAACGGAGATTATCATATAGGAGCAAATCTGCAGTCAAGAAATCTAACTGTAAGTGGTTATATTAATGCAAATGTTAATGATTTTAAAAAGATAAAAAGAGAGCTTATTTCAATAATAAACCCATTGCATGAATTTAAAATTATAAAGGATGGATATATGATAAAAGGCTATCCAACATCAACAATAAGATTTTCTCATAATCAGAATGAAAATTTTGCAGGTTTATATCAGTTCTTGATAGATTTTTATTGTCCTATACCTTTCTGGAATGATGAAAGTGATACTAAGGCAACTATTTCATATTGGAAGGGGAATTTTAAATTTCCTATGAATATAGGAAGTAAAGGAATTATCATGGGATATAAAAGTCCATCATTAATTGTAAATGTAAAGAATTGTGGAGATGTTGAAACAGGAATGAAAATTGAATTTAAAGCACTTGGAGCATTGGAAAGTCCGAGTCTTTTTAATGTTAACAGCAGAGAATATATAAAAATAAATAAAGATATGGTGACAGGAGAAAAGATTATAGTAAATACAAATTATGGACAGAAGAAAATTCAAAGTACATTAAATGGAGAAACAAAAGATATATTAAATTATTTGGATTTAAGCAGTACATTTTTGCAGTTAAGTACAGGAGATAATTTGTTTAGATATGATGCAGAGTCAAATTTAAATAATCTGCAGGTAAATATTTATTATAATCCAAAGTATTTAGGAGCATAGATGGAGTTAAAAGTATTTAATAGAGAATTAAATTTAATAGGAATTATTGATTCGTTTTCAAGCTTGATATGGAATAGAAAATATAATTCACTTGGAGAATTTCAGCTTAATATTTTATTTTCAGAAGATATTAATTCATTATTGCAGGTTGAAAATATTATTTATAAAGATAATGGTGAAGGTGGTTTTATTGTAAGTAAGGAAATAAAAATAGATGATGATGGAACTGAAACTATTGAGGTAAAAGGAAAATTTATTATTGGATATCTTGAACGAAGAATTATATGGGGATGTGAAGAAATAAATTCAGATGTAGTTTCAGCAGTTTCTCAGCTTATAAATAATAACTGCATTAATTGTAGCAAAGAAAGAAAAATTCATAATTTAATTGTTGAAAAAAATGAAGAAATAGAAATACCATTATTAAAGCAGGTAAGTTATGATAATTTACTACAAACTTTATATTCAATAGCACAAAGCAATGAATTAGGTTTAAAAGTTGATTTTGATATATTTAATAAAAAGCTGATATTTAAAATTTATAAAGGAACAGATAGGAGTATCAATCAAAGTATTGTAGCTCCTGTTATTTTTAGCAGAGAATTTGAGAATGTATTAAATCAGAATTATATAGAAAGTAATAGTAATTATAAAAATGTTGCTTTAGTTGGTGGAGCAGGTGAAGGAATTGAAAGAAGATTAACAAGTATAGGAGAAGAATGTGGTCTTGATAGATATGAAGTATTTGTTGATGCAAGAGATATTTCAGATACAAGACAGACAGCAAATAGTACAGATGATCTGGAGGAAGTTATTCCAGATGCAGAATATAATGAAATGCTTAAAACAAGAGGAAATGAAAAGCTTGCAGAACACTATAAGATAAGAACTTTTGAAAGCATTATTAATACAAATTCAAATGTGGAATATAGAAAAGATTATGATTTAGGTGATATTGTAACATTCTTTGATAAAAAGTGGCCGATAAGCATAAACACAAGGATTACAGAAGTATGTGAAACTTATGATAATGAAGGAATGACAGTTGATATTACATTTGGAAATAATGTGCCTACACTTACAGAGATTTTAAAGAGGAAGTGATTTAAATAGAAAAAAGCAGTTTTTTTAATGCAGAAATAGTTAATGGAGAATATGACAGAGTTTATTTAGCAGAAGATTATGCGAGATATTTTTCAAGCTTTATAGGTAATGGAGTATTTCCTAATCCAGCAAACAATTTAAAAGTTATTGCTGAAGGTGGAAGTATGAAAGTTATAGTTAAGGCAGGAAAGGCTTGGATTAATGGATACTACTATGAAAATGATAATGATTTAACTTTGCTTATAGAAAATGCAGATGGTGTATTAAATAGAATTGATAGAGTTGTTGTAAGGCTTGATTTAGCCCAGAGAGAAATAAGTGTACAGATTAAAAAGGGAACATATTCAAGTAATGCAGTAGCAGAAGAGATTGAAAGAAATTCAGATATATATGAACTTGCAATTGCAGATATTTATATTTCAAATGGAGTTATATCACTTAATAACAGCAATATAACAGATTTGAGATTAAATAAAGAATTATGTGGAGTTGTTTGTGGAACTATTGATGAAGTTGATACAACAGATATTTTTAATACTTATCAATATTATCTTGATGAAAAGATTAATGGTGATGAGTTTAATGAATGGTTCATTGGATTAAAAAATAGACTTGATCCTAACGAAGATGCTGCACTTCAATTGCAAATACAGATTAATGAATTAGAAAAGAAATTAGGAGATTCACTTAAAACAGATGGAACAGTTCAAGAAAACTTAAATGCTGATATGATTGATGGAAAGCAGGCAGATGGAGAACTTATAACAAATGAAAAAGAAAATTTAGTAACTGCTATTAATGAGGTTTTTACATATGCCAGTAATGGTAAAGAAAAAATAGCGAAAGCTCTTACTGGCTTATTAAATATAACAATATCAGATTCAAGTACATTTCATATGTTGGCTGATAAAATAAATGGCATTGCTAAATTAAATGCAAAAACATATACGCCTAGTACAAGTAATCAGATTATAAATAAAAACCAATATATAAATGAAGTTCAAACAATAAAAGGTGATGCAAATTTAATATCATCAAATATTGTTGAAGGTAAAAGAATATTTGGAGTTAATGGAAGTGCAAATATAGGAACATTAGGTGGAAGAAAGTATGTTGCAGGAACTGTATCAACAAATATAGCAGGATGGAGTGGAAGTTCATCATCACATACATTTTATACTCATTCAATAGCTTTTGATTTCAAGCCTATATTATTTCTATATGCAACAAGTGGTGGAACTTTATATAATATAACACCAATAAGTAATAATTCTATTATAAGTCAGACAAGTTCAACTAAGAAATATATAAGAATATTAAATAATTGTATTGAATGGGTTAATGATAATTCAAGTTCATGGTCGGTTAATGGTGAATGGATAGCAGTAGGATAAAGCATAGGAGGAGAATAACATGAAAACTTTAATTATTTATGATGACACAGGCTATATTTTAATGAAACAGACAGGAAATTATAGAGTACCAGAAGGAGGTATTCAATATTTAGAATGTGAAATTCCAGATGATAAATTAGTTGTAGAAATAGATGTGAAAAATAAAAAACCAGTATTAGAAGATTTACCAAAAAGTGAAACAGACATTTTAAAAGATGAAATAGAAGCTTTAAAAAATGATATAGCAGATTTAACATTACAAATGATAATGGAGGAATAGTATGGATTGGTTTGAAAAAGTACAAAGATATTATAATTGGGGATATTACACAGATGAACAGGTTGCTATGTTTGTAAAAGCAGGTAAGATTACAGAAAGACAATATGAAATAATTACAGGAAAAGAATATGTGGCAGAAGATATTGAACTTTAGGGCTCTTTTTTTATGTCATTTTTGAGGTGAGAAATGATAAATGAAAACACAATAAAATATTTAACGGCAGCAATTGGAACAGCATTTACATGGCTGTTTGGAGCATGGGATACTGCATTAACAGTATTAGTATGTTTTATGATTTTAGATTATGTAACAGGAGTCATGAGGGCTTTTATAAAGAAAGAAGTAAGTTCAAATATTGGCTTAGTTGGGATAGCAAGAAAATCATTAATATTAATAGTTTTAATTGTTGGAGTAATGCTTGATAGGTTATTAAATGAAGGAACATGGGTGTTTCGTACTTTAATAGCCTATTTTTATATTGCAAATGAAGGAATAAGCTTAATTGAAAATTGTGTGGGATTGGGCTTGCCAGTTCCACAAAAATTACAGGATACATTAATTCAACTTAAAGAAGGAAATAAGAAAGAGGTATAGGAAGAAAATGTAATAGATTATTCATAATTATGTAGAGTGAAAGTCTGATTGAAAATCTTTTGAAGAATTTTTAATCAGACTTTTGATTTATTTATTATAAGCAGGTTTATTTGAAAGATTAAAAATAAAAAGAAAAATTAGTAAGCAGACAAAGGAACTACACATAAATAATGGAGCTATTACAAATTGCGATAGGATAGTTAGTATTAAAATAATAGAGATTAGTTTACTTAAATTAGTTGAAGTAGTATGAAAATCATAAAACCAGTACATTGATTGAACAATCCATATGAATAACATAAAACACATTAAAGATGAAGACTCAAGATAAATCAGAAATGTATTTGAATCAGGAACAACGATTTTTTTATAAAACATAGTATTTGTTCTGAAAAACATAATAAAGTTAATCATAATTAGGATAAAATTAAAAAGAAAGACTTTGGTATTGTGATTTAATATTGAATTAAAGAAATTGCAAACAGTGTTCGCGGCTTCATTAATATATTTAGTAATAGTACTTTTGAGGTGTATACAATTTTTGTATGTTTTCAAACATATAGGATTTTTTAAATTTAGATTTACTTTTGCAAATCCCAATGGAATATCATAATAATTATTATCAAATTTATTACAAAATATTATATATAAAAAATAGTAGAGTTGTATTGCTGCAAAGGAGATAAAGCTTCTTTGAAAAGGTATTATGAGTAAATCAATATAATATCCTAAAAATACACTAAAAAGTATAAAATCTTTATTAAGTGTATTACATTTTGACATTAAATAACTTAAATTAGAAGGAAACAGAATTATAGATAATATAGTAACAAAGATATAAAAAGGAGATGACTTTAAATTTTCAACATAAAATAAAAAAGGAATTAAGAAACCACAGGAAATAAGATATATAAACATGCAAAATTTGAAAAATAGATCTTTTTTATATTTACAACGTTCTTTCCTTAACACATTATCCTTATTTAGGACTAGATATATAAGAAGAAAAACTAATATAAATTTGATAGTTAAGAAAAGTGTTTTGTCATTATATGGAGATGTAGCTAAGAGATATATTGAATATAATCCACCGAAGATAAAAAATAGATATTTTTTAAAAGGTAAAAATCTATTTGTAATAATCATAAACATATCAGTAATAAAATCTTTTGTGTTTTTTAACATAACTTTCAACTCCCTTTTAATTAATATTTGTATTTATTATACATCTGAATTGATGGATTACATCTTAAAAATATCTTAATTCGCATAGAAATTATATAAAAAAATAAAATTGTGTCTATTGAGAATAACTTAGAGATAATTATTAAAAAATGAGATAGGAGTGAAAAAATACATGAAAATTGGATTAAGAGGTGGACATTCAAAAAATTGTATAGGAGCAGTAGGAATTGTAGATGAATATAGTCAAATGCAGAAATTTTATACTCATGCAAGCAAATTATTAACTCAATATGGGCATACAGTTATTGAGTGTAATAGTAATGGCGCAACATCAATTGCAGAACTTTCAGAAGGAGTAAAGAAAGCCAATGATGCAAATGTAGATTTATTTATAAGTCTGCATATGAATGCTTTTAATGGAAGTGCATATGGAACAGAATGTGTTGTAAGTTCACAGAGTAGTGGAGCATACAACTATGCAAAGAAGATATGTGAAAACTTTACTTCATTAGGATTTAAGAATAGAGGAGTTAAATATAATTGGCTATATGAAATGAAAAATTTAAAAGCTCCTAATTTAATATTTGAGATTTGTTTTTGTGATTCAAAAACAGATATTGATATTTATAACAAATATTCATGGGAGCAATTAGCTCATAAATTATGCAATGCAATTGATAGTAGAATTCCAAGTAAGCTAGAAGAAAAGAAAGCTTATATAGTGACAAAATATTTACCACATGCTTATGAAGGATATGACGGAGTTGATATAAGAGCAATTTTAGATAAGTATTTTGAGGGAGTTAAATGTTATGTTAGGGGAGATGAAAATGGTGTTTGGATTGAAACAGAATATTTGACTTTCAATATATATGAAAAATTAAAGTATATGTAGTAAAAAGGATTTTTATAATTTTGCCATAAGTTTTTGTTTTTGATATACTATAAATAGTAACATTATAAAGATGCGAGGTTGCATATATGGATAAATATTTAAGAACACAAGAAATATTAAATAAATTTGATTTAAGTAGGCAAACATTATATAGATGGGTTAGGGATAAGGAGATTTCAGAGCCAACTAGAGACTGGAGAAATTGGAGACAGTGGACTGAAGAAAATGTAAAAGAAATTCAAAATTTAATTAATAATAAAATAGAAACTCAATCAGATAATGATAAAGTTAAAAAAATATTTTTTGAGGTTAACAATAGAAGATACTTAGGAAGTAAATATAAATTATTGGATTTTATTACAAGTACGGTTAAAGAAAATTGTATTGGAATTAATAGCGTAGCAGATATATTCGGCGGAACTGGTGTAGTAGCAAATAAATTTAATCAGAAAGGTAAAAAAATAATTGTTAATGACCTTTTATTATCAAATTATTATTCATATTTAACTTGGTTTGGTAATGAAGAAGTTGATATAAAAAAAGTATCTCAGTATATAAAAAATTTTAATAATAAAAAATGTAAGATTGACAATTATGTTTCAAATAATTTTGGAGGTACTTATTTTACAATAAATAACGCTAGAAAGATAGGATATGTAAGAGAAAAAATACATACTTTAAAAAGAAAAAAGGAGATTAACAAGAGAGAAGAAGCTATATTAATTACAGCATTAATATATGCTATGGATAAGGTTGCTAATACATGTGGTCATTATGATGCTTATAGAAGAAAATTAGATTCAACTGATGAAATAAAATTACTAATTCCACATTTAACTAAAATAGAAAATAATAAAAATAATGAGATATATATGCAAGATGCAAATAAATTAGTGAGGGAGATTAATGCAGACCTTGTATATATTGATACACCATATAATTCTCGTCAATATGGTGATGCGTATCATTTGCTAGAAAATATAGCAGAATGGAAAAAGCCTAAAGTTGAAGGTGTAGCAAGAAAAATGGTTGATAGGGGAAAAACTAAAAGTTTATATTGCACTAGTAAGGCACCAGAAGCATTTCAAGATTTGATACAAAATATAAATGCTAAATATATATTAGTTTCTTATAATAATATGGCTCAGAAGGGTGTTGGAAGATCTAATGCTAAGATTAGTAATGAAGAAATAATATCAATATTAGAACAAAGAGGAAAAGTTCAAGTATTTAGTACCGACTACAAAGTATTCACAACTGGTAATACAAATATAAATAATCATAAGGAGTTACTATATTTATGCAAATGCAGATAAATGAACTCAAAAAAGCAAACTATATAAAATCATGTATTAATTATACTGGAGGAAAATATAGATTACTAAACCAAATAATGCCCTTAATTCCCAGTGATATAGATACATTTTGGGATATTTTTTGTGGTGGATGCAATGTTGGAATAAATGCTGAAGCAAATACTATAAAATTTAATGATAAAATAACTCAATTGATAGATTTATATAAAGTATTACAAGAGGTTGAGATAGAAGAGGCTATTGATATTATTGAAGATATAATAGAAAAATATTCTTTGTCCAATACTTATAAAAATTCATATGAAGTATATTCAAGCAATTCATCAAGTGGGCTATCAGAATATAATAAAAAAAATTATATTAAACTACGTCAAGATTACAATAATATTATAGCTACGAAAGATACAGATATAATTATTAAGAATATAATGCTATATGTATTAAGTGTTTATGGTTTTAATAATCAGTTAAGATTTAATAAAAAGGGACAGTATAATATACCTGTAGGTAAGAGAGATTTTAATGAAAAGATAAGAAATAATTTTATTAGTTTCATGAAGCAGATAAAAAATAAGAAAATATTTTTTGAGAATAAAGATTTTAAAAGTATAAATTATGAGGAATGTACTAGGAATGATTTTGTTTATGCAGATCCACCATACTTAATTACTACTGCTACATATAATGAACAAGGAGGATGGACTGAAGAAGATGAAAAATATCTTTTAAACATATTAGATTGTTTGAATTTTAGAGGGATAAGGTTTGCATTGTCCAATGTTTTGGAAAGTAAGGGAAAAACAAATGAAATTTTATTACATTGGAGTAGAAGATATAATATACATAATTTGGATTATAATTATAGTAACTCAAATTATCAGAAAAAAAATAAAGATAAAAAGGATGTTGAGGTTTTAATTACTAACTATTAAAACTATATATGATATAATTGATATAAGTAAAAAAATAGATTATATGGGAGTAATGCTTATATGGAAATTGATGTCACTCATTATTGCTGGGTTATTGGAAATACTGGATTTAGAGAAAGTGCTTTATACGAAAAAATAGAATCATATTTAGATATATTAAAAGAATTCAAAAGTAGAGAATATACTTGGAAAGATAATCAGAGAGAATTCTTTTATATGATGCAAGAGCATAACTTTATGGTAGATGGAAGTACATCTGAAAGAAATATGAAAAAGGCTGCAAGATTAAAGACATCTCCACTAGAAAAATTGGGATTAGTTGATGTTCAAAGAAATGTTACACAAGTAGGAAATAAGATATTAGAAAGGTCAGCCAAAAGAAAAGAAGATGGCAAAAAATATGTTGATAAAGAATTTTTCTTAGAGAATGATGGAGATATATATATTAGACAACTGATTAAGTTACAATTTTTTGCAGGTGATAATGAAATTGTTAAGCCATTTATATTATTTTTACAATATATGAAAGAGTTTAAATATATAAATTATAATGAAATGATATATATAATACCTTTAATTGTAAGCAATAAAATGTTTGATTATGGTAAAAATTTAATTATTGAATATAGACGTGAAAGTCAAAAAAAAGGTTTTGATTTCTTTAAATGGCAAAAGGAACATATTATAAGTCATAAAGATAATATATTAAAAATTAAATCAATAAAAATATACATAGAAAAGAATATAAAAGAAATAAAACAAAATATAGATGAACAGGATACAGATAAAATCACAAATCTTATGGTAAAAATGGACGATAACGGTAAATCTCCAAAGTATAGTATGCCTCTTACTGATATATTTATAGGATTATGTTATTTGAATAATAATATCAATGATTTTAATAAAGTTAAAGAGTGTATAGATTTTATTGTAGAAGCAATTGAAAAAACAACAAAAACACAACAGCCATTATGGAGAAAGCTAATATTTGGAGTAAATAATAAAAATAAATTTAAGAATAAAAATGATTCAAGATATAAAGAAAATTTAGAACATTATATAAAAAACATATATAGTGATGATATGAAAACTTTTATATTTAATTTTTTTGATACATTATGGTTTATAAAAATCAAAAATAACTTAGAAGATTATGCAGACCATAATTTAAGATATTTAAAGTTATCTAATATACTAGAAAACAAATATGAAAATGGAGAAAAAAGAGTAGCAATAGCTGAAATATATGAGGTAATAATAGATAAAATACTTAATACTGAAGAAGTTAATAAGATAATTTTGAATAAAGAAGAATATAATAAGTATTTATATAATGAAAGCTATTATTTGCCTGAATTACAAGAAGAGGATATGAAAGAAATAGCTGAAAAATATATAATTAAAATTAATGAAATAAGTACTGAAAAAGTAGAGAGTACTAAACCTAAAGACATTAATTATAGAGCTTGGATAGAGTTGCTAAACAAATTGTATATTGATAAAAAAGTTATAAAAATGATTGATAATGTTAGGCAGTTAATTTTAAGCAAGGGCAAGGGTAATTTGCTTGAATGTTTGGAGTATTTAGAACAAAGAAGTAAGACAAATGATGCAAAACTAAAAAGTATTATTGATACTGAAGCTGATGTGCCAACTATATTTGAGTTTTTAGTATGGCAATCATTTTTATTGTTTGGAAATTATGAAAAAAATCCTATAAGTTTTGCAAATTTTAGTTTTGATAATAATTTAAAACCAATTCAACATGCAGGTGGAGGAATGGCAGATGTTATATTTAAATATTCAAATCATGATTTAATTTTAGAAGCAACATTAACTAATGATGAGAATCAAAGAAAACTTGAAATGGAGCCGGTTCCAAGACATGTTGCAAGATACAGAAATGAAGTTAGGAATGAAACTTATTGTATTTTTGTAGCTCCTTTTGTAGACCCAAATGTTGCAGTAGTTCATAGAGCATTTAATGATTTACCTTATTATGTAAAAGATAAAGATAACGATAACAAATATATAGGTATTAATAGTACAAAAATATTACCTTTTGCAATTAAGGAATTACAAGAAGTAATAAAGTACTCAATTAGAAATGATATTTTATATACTCAATTGAAAGAAAAAGTATTTGATCCTATTATTAATACAGATGATAAGGATGGATACATATGGTACAAAGGGGTTGTAGAAAAGAAAATTAATGAGCTAAATATAGAAAATAAAATTGAAACTAAAGAGATAGCCGAAGTTTCTATGGTAAATTAATATTAACATAATATACTTATAAAAATGACTTAATATAGGTTAACATAAAAATAAGTTTTCATGAACGTGTGGAACTTAAAATGTACAAGCGTATGGTAAATATTTATATAAGTCTTATAATGTTAAATACAGTGGAACTTATTATTCTAAAACTATCCATAATATATGAATTATATATTCTAAAACATAATATATTGTTAGACAATGTGGCAGAGATTAAGAATAAGGCTGAAACAATAGTTTATTAATAGGAGATAAAGTATAGATAGTATGAAAGAAAAAGGGATAATTATTAAAAATATATGTGATGAATTAATTATAGGAGATAAAAATAACTGTATAGAAATCATTAATAATGAATATCCATTTGAAGAGAAGAAAATAAGTCAGAGAAAATATACAGAATATGATATAATTAAAACATTTATAAAGGATGGATGTATTGATAGGTATACAGAAGATAAGTTGGTTAATCCTGGTGTATTGAAGATTATATCATATTATTTTCCTAAAGAATTTCCATACCATCCTCATTGGAAAATGACAGAAACACATATGGCTTATTGGGAGTTATATCCAACTATAGATCATTTGGTTCCTATAGCACAAGGTGGAGCTGATGATGAATTTAATTGGGTAACGACATCTATGTTTACTAATTCTAAAAAAGCAAATTGGACTATAGAACAGTTAGGATGGAAATTAAAAAGTATAGGAGATTTTAATAAATGGGATGGTCTTAATAGAATATTTATTAAGCTTGTTGGAAAAGATAAATCTTTACTGAAGGATTCATATATAAAAAGATGGTATAATCCAACAAAAAGAGTCCTTGAAGAAATGGGATATGTAAATAAAGAATAAATTTATAAGTTGGATTATTCTTAAATTTTAAAGGAATACACATATTAAAGGGGATTGTTTGGGGATTATAGTTTAATTTGAATAATCATTTTTAGAGGGATATTGAAATGTATTTTATATGAGAAGATAGGAATATATGAAGGTTAAACAACATTTTCGAAGATATTGAAATATTTATAAAGGTACATTACAATTCTGGCTGGGAGTACTACAAATATTGATAAGATCATTGAGTATTAGTTATTGAGGAGAAACACAATTTTATTGGCAATTTATAAGGGTAGCGTTTGTATATATAACGGTGCCCTTATTTATATAAAAATTTAAATAGAATCGTATAAAAGTCTGTTATTTTTTATTTGTTAAAATAATATGTATTAAATTATTAGGATTAGAATCATTTAAATTCAATAGTTTCATTTTTTTAGGATAGAAATAATAGTATTTGCAATTTCTAAGTTATTTTTATATTTAGTTTTTCCTTCAAGATAATCCATCGAAACTTCAAAATAATCAGATAGTGATGTAGAGTGCTCTAATGAGCCATTTCTTTTGCCAAGTTCAATCATTTGGATGGTGCTATCTTTAACACTTACTGCTTTGGGCAAGTGATTTTTGAGTAATTCCTTTTTGAATTCGCAAATTTTTTAAAATTGAGCCTTCCATATACATTTCTCATCGTGTGAATGAAAATAAAATATAACAGTTATTAAAATAATTATATAGGGGGCATAGAAATAAAAAAAATACATATGTATTTTGCAACCCTAAAGTGTAACAAAGTGCAAAGAAAAATTGTAACACCCTA
>CAZPRO010000052.1:10987-13363 GCA_964588775.1 uncultured Clostridium sp. | reverse complement strand
ACATTTTCAAGGTCATATCCTTTAACTGCTATTAAGCAAACATCAATCATAGGCAGTTTTTCAAAGTCTTCTCCTACCCAGAAAGGCCTGCATGTAAATGTTCCTTCAGATGCACTTTTAATTATAAGTCCATCTTCTTTAATCTTTTTCATATGCTCTCCTCTTGCAATGAAATAAACTTTATCACAAGAATTTTTTTCTAAGTATTTTGCTATTTTACCTCCAAAATAGCCTCCAACTCCTCCGGTTCCTACTACAACAATATTCATAAGTTTCTCCCATACTTAATGATAAATTTCATTTATTATTATATAGTTCCTTAAGGAATTTGGCAAGGAACTAAAAATTTTGAAAAAGTAAGAGAATATAGAATAAAAAAATGCAAACAAGTTTTTGTGAAAAATAGGTTAGATGTTATAATAAAGTGAATTATACTTTTTGGTGAAAAAATATAATTCACTTTATCTTTAATTATAAAAATAATTTTTAGGATGTGATAATAATGGAAATAAGAAAAGCAGAAGATGGAGAAATAAAAGAAGCATTAGATCTTGTTTGGGAAGTTTTTATGGAATTTGAAGCACCTGATTACTGTGATGAAGGCATAAAAGAATTTGAAAATTTTCTTCATGATAAGGCTGAAATAGACAAGCTTCTTATATATGCTGCGTTTATTGAGAAAAAAATAGTAGGGGTCTTAGCTATGAGAGAAAATCATATAAGCCTATTTTTTGTTAATAAAGACCATCACAGACAAGGTATAGGAAAATCTATATTTAAAAGTGTTAAGGAAAATTATTGTAATAAAAAAATTACAGTAAATTCATCACCTTATGCAGTAAATATATATAAAAAATTAGGTTTTGTAGCAAAAGACCATGAACAGGTTACAAATGGAATAAGATACACCCCTATGTTTTATGAAAATTAACAATGTATAAATCAAAGATAATCTGATAGTATAAAATTAATAAACTTATGGAAGATTTTAATGAAAGGAAGAAGATGCAATGATAAGTTTAAAAACTGATTTATTAAAAGGCAATATATTAAAATCATTAATTATTTTTGCAATACCATTACTTATATCAAACATTTTTCAGCAGCTTTATAATACAATGGATACTGCAATAGTTGGTCATTATCTTGGAGATGTTTCTTTAGCAGCAATTGGAGCATGTACAGCTGTATATGATCTCCTTGTAGGTTTTGCACTTGGAATAGGAAATGGAATGAGTATAGTGGTAGCTAGGAGTTATGGTGCTAAAGATGACGAGCTTTTAAAGAAATCTGTGGCAGGTTCAATAATAATTGGAATAATAGTAACTATAGTTATAATGATTATTTCAGCACTATTATTGTTTCCACTTTTAAAAATTTTAAAAACTCCATCAGAAATTATATATGAATCATATTCATATATATCAACTCTTACTATGTGTGTTGGAGTAATGTTTGCATATAATCTTTGTGCAGGACTTTTGCGCGCTATAGGTAATAGTGTTATGCCATTAGTATTTTTGGTTATATCTTCAATTATTAATATAGTTTTAGATATTATTTTTATTACTCAGTTTAATATGGGAATCCACGGAGCAGCAGTAGCAACAGTATTAGCTCAGGGTATTTCAGCAGTTTTATGTGTAGTATATATATTAAAAAAGACACCAATACTGATTCCATCAAAAAGGCATTTTGCTTTTCATAAGGAACTTTTTTGCGAACTATTAGGACAAGGTCTTTCAAATGGATTTATGTTAAGTATTGTATCCGCAGGTACAGTAATATTACAGGGCTCAATTAATGGACTTGGATATTTAATAATTGCAGGACATACTGCAGCCAGAAAATTATTTAGCTTTACATGTATGCCAATATGGACACTATGTATGTCTGTAGCAACTTTTGTATCTCAAAATAAGGGTGCAGATCAAAGAGACAGAATATTAAAAGGTATAAAATATTCTAATCTTATGTATCTTGCATGGGCAGTAATAATAAGTATTACGTTATTATTATTTGCAAAACCAATGGTAAAAGTATTATCAGGTTCTAGTGAACCTATAGTTTTAAGTAATGGAGCAAAATATTTAATGATTAATGCCCCATTCTACTGTGTACTTGGAGTATTATTAAACTTGAGAAATGCCCTTCAGGGGATTGGAAAAAAGGTTATTCCACTTGTATCAAGTATTATTGAACTTATTGGTAAAATACTATTTGCAATAATATTTATTCCAATGCTTGGATATATGGGTGTAATATTATGTGAACCTGTAATATGGTGTGCTATGTGTGCACAGCTTGTTTTTGCATTTTATCGTGATCCATATATAAGAGGTATAAAAGAAGAAAAATAGAGTCAGAAGGATAAGA
>CAZPRO010000052.1:0-10887 GCA_964588775.1 uncultured Clostridium sp. | reverse complement strand
CAGTTTCTACGTGAGTTGGCAGAAGCTATGTATGATGAACTTCCAGCTAAAATAGTGAAAAAGAAAAAAAGTAAAAATAAATATATTATAAGTTAAACATGAGGTGAGTAATTAATGAAAAAATTAGGATTAATAGGTGGAATGGGGCCAGAATCAACAATTCCATACTATCATGGTATAGTTTATAATGTGCAAAAGGAACTTGGAAAAGATGAATTTCCAGAACTTACAATAGAAAATGTTGATTTATTTAAGGTTGTAGGATACTGCAGTACAAAAGAATATGATAAATTAGTAGAATATCTGTTAAAGGCAATTGAAAATCTTGCAAAAGCAGGCTGTGACTTTGCAGCATTGTCTGCTAATACACCACATATTGTTTTTGATAAACTTCAAAAGAAATCTCCACTTCCTCTTATAAGTATAGTTGAAGCATGTGCAGATGAAGTGGAGAAAAAAGGCATAAAGAAAATAGGATTGCTTGGAACAATTTTTACAATGGAAGAGGAATTTTTTAAGAAGCCTTTTAAAGATAAGAACATTAATATAGTAATTCCGAATAAAGAAGAAAGAGAATATATAAATGAGAAGTTATTGAAGGAAGTAGAACTTGGGATTATAAAGGAAGATACTGTTCATGGCTTTTTAAATATTGTATCAAGAATGAAGGAAGATGAAGGAATAGAAGCTGTTATTTTAGGATGTACAGAAATTCCTCTGATCTTTAAAAATATAGAAACACCAGTTTTAAGTATTGATACTATGCAGGTTCATATTAACTCAATAGTTAAGGAAATATTGAATAAGTAATTACTAATTTTGAAAGAAACCAATTTAATAAAAAATAAGTTTTACAGTAACAGTTTTATGTAACCCTGAATATTATAGTCATAGAAAGAATAAAAAATGTATTTGGGGGATATGTATGACTTTTAATGAGTATTTAACAAACGAAGCATTAATTTTAATACCTGCACTGTATATTATAGGAATGTTTTTAAAAAATACTCAAAAAATAAATGATAAATATATACCTATTATCCTTCTTATTTGTGGAATAGCAGGTACAGTTGGAATATTAGGGTTTAGTGTTCACTCAGTTATTCAAGGGGTATTGGTTACAGGAACTTCAGTTTATACAAATCAGTTATTGAAACAATGTAAAAAAGATTAATGAAAGCAATAAGTGAAGCTGCCATTTTATGGTGGCTTTTTTGAAGTATCTTATGCAGATCATTTAAGGAAATATTAATATTATTAGATTAGATATGATATAATGTGTATTAAGATAATAAATTTAAGAGGTATTGTAATATATGAAAAAATATATCATATTAATAATAGTTTTAGTATTGTGTATACTAATAGCAGGATGTGGAAATAAAAAAAACAGTTCTGCTGAAAACAAAGATGAAGTTAAAGAAACTGTTGCATTACAAGAACCTGAAAAGGAAGAAAAGCCTGATTATTCAGTATTTAGTGGAGAGTATGCACAGGAAGAATCAATAAAGCAGGATTACAAGTTTGGAACAACAGTAAGTTTGGAAATAAATGAAGAGGGAAATGTAAAGGGAGAAATAACATCAGCAGCCGATAATGCATCTCACATTGCATCTGTTGATTTTACAGGAAAAGTTAATGATGGGATTATTGAAAGTTCTTTTGACGAAGATGGATGGGAGCATTCAGGAAAAATAAAAATAGAATTACAGCCAGATGGTATAAACCTTACTTTAACCTATAATAACAGCCAGCAGAATAATGGGGGATTATGGGGCATTGGCGAAGGTACATTTAAAATGATTAATAAAAATACAAAGATTCAAAGAACCCTTCAGGATTTAATTGATGGTGGTTTTTTAGTTATTGAAGAATCTACATTTAATACAAAGTTTGATAATTTTGGTTATGTAAAATTTATATCTGGAATGAAAAGGGAATATGGCTGTGAAATATTTGCTTTTTATATAGCAGATGAAAATAACAATATTTTATATAAACTTTCTGACTTTACAGGTAATGATACAGGTTTTGGATATAACATAGACTGTGTTGCATTTTATGATTTAAATAAAGATGGTTTAAAAGATATATTAATAATTGCATCTTATAAAAATTTTGAAGGAAACATTCTGCCAAAAGCAGGTATATATTTTCAAAATGGTAATGAATTTGTACAGGATGAAGAATTAAATTATGAATTAAATACATCAGGAAAAAATTATAATTTAGAAAATGTACTTATTTTTATGGAAAATAGATAATAATCATAAAGCGGGAAGGAGAATATATGGAACTAACAAATTTTAATTCTATAAATCCAAGAATTACAGTTATAAACAAAACCAATGAAAAGCTTAATCTTGAATTTTATTATGATGCTATAAAAGATGATCCATTAAAGTTTTCAAACATTGCAGCTGGAAGGCAGTCAGTAAAGAACATTCCTGTTATGAGGCTTAATGGAAGGGCAAAACTTATGATGAAATTTAATGATGAAATAATATGTGTATATAATAATCTGGGTGTTAATAATGATCTTATAACAATTACTGTTTCAAAAAATAATGATAAAATAGAAACATTTACAAAGGTTACTTCTGCAAAAGCCAAAGCAGCTGAAATGGGAAGTCTTATTGGGAAATTTTATAATATAGTTATAGGATTGCTTATTGCAGTAAGTATAATAATATATATTGTTCAGAAGTTATCTAAGTAAATATTTTCTTGAATAAAAAATAGAGATGAATTATAATGTAATAACGAATAATATAAGGTTAATTTATGGAAGTTTAAAAGCCATAATTTATTAAAAGGGAAAGCAGTGTAAATCTGCTACAGCCCCCGCTACTGTAAAAGTGTACTTAAATTTTGTATGCCACTGAAATAATTTTGGGAAGGTGAAATTTAAGGCTTGATGCTAAAGTCAGGAGACCTGCCTTGTATTTAAACAACTATTGCTTTCGGAGGGAAAGAAGGTAGTCTGAATAGTTTTTGAGAATCTATAATTTTTGTAACAATTAACTTTTATTGTTGTTATGATAAGATTCCTAAGACCATTTTTATTCCCTGTGTACTATTATTTTACGCAGGGATTTTTCGTAAGCAGTTATATTTTAGGAGGAAAAATGAAAAAAGCAATTTTGGTTGTAAGTTTTGGAACCAGTCATATTGATGCCATAAAAAATTCAATAGAAAAAATAGAAAACAGAATAAAAGAAGAATTTAAGGATTATGAAGTTTACAGAGCTTTTACATCACATAAAATAATCAAAAAGATAAAAGAGCGTGATAATATATACATAAATACTCCAGAAGAAGCTTTACAAAATTTGAAGAAGGATAATTATGATCAGATCATTGTTCTTCCACTTCACATAATACCTGGTGAAGAATATGATTATATAAAAGGGATAGTACATAGATTCAGAAAGGATTTTAATGATTTAAGAGTAGGACGTCCTATTTTCTTCTTCTGTGGAGATGAGGAAGGTGTGCCTAATGATTATGAGTTATTTATTGAAAGCATAAAAGATATTTTCGAAGGAGAAGAAAGTGTGGTTTTATTTGGACATGGAACTCTTCACCCTGGAAATGCTGTGTATGGAATGTTACAAATTATGCTGAAAGATAAGGGATATAATAATGTTTTTGTGTCTACAGTGGAAGGTTATCCAAGTATGAAAAGTGTTATAGAAGATATGAAGAAACAAAATATAAAAAATACAAAGCTGGTACCATTACTTCTTGCTGCTGGTGATCATGCCAAAAATGATATGGCTGGAGATAAAGAAGGTTCATTAAAAAAAATGCTGGAAAAAGAAGGTATACATACAGAAGCATATATGCATGGTCTTGGTGAAAATCATAAGTTTCATCAGCTTTATATAAACAGGGTTAAAGATCTTATAGAAAATAAATATGAAGGTGTGGGAAAAACAAAAAAATTAAAAAAGAACCATTAAAAATTCAGGAGATGTGTTAATGAAATCAGTAATAATTGCATCTAATCATAGTGGTGGAGGTAAAACTACATTTACTTTAGGACTTATGAATTTATTAAAAAAATATGGCTTTGATGTTCAGGGGTATAAGATTGGTCCTGATTATATTGATACAGCCTTTCATAAAGAAATAACAGGAAAAGGCAGCCGGAATCTTGACATTCATCTTATGGGAAAAGACGGAGTTAAATACAATTATTCTAAAGGCAGTGGAAATTTAGGAATAATAGAAGGTGTTATGGGATTATATGATGGGATTGGCAAAACAAGTGAGGCATCAACATATGATGTTTCCTTTGCTTTAAATAATATGCCTATAATTCTTGTTCTTTCACCTAAAGGTGTAAGCCTTACAATATGTGCAGAAATAAATGGACTTATAGATTTTAAAAATGCAGAGATAAAAGGAATTGTTTTAAATAATGTGAGCGAAAAATATTATAATATTCTAAAGTGTATGATAGAAGAAAACTGCAATGTGAAGGTTATAGGATATATTCCTAAAGATGAAAGAATAACATTAAAAAGCAGACATTTAGGTCTTGTTCAGAGCAGTGAAATAGATAATCTTCATGAAAAAATAAATGTTATTTCCAATATTATTGAAAAAAATATAGATGTGGAATATATTTTGAGTATAATGAAAGAATTTAAATATAGTGATAATAATTTTAAAAATAAAATTAATACTTTCATTAATGAAGTCAGAAAAAATAAGCCTCATATAAGAATAGGAATAGCCTATGATAAATCTTTATGTTTTTATTATGAAAATAATATTGAATTATTAAAGAGCATTGGTGATGTAATATTTTTTAGTCCTTTAAGTGATAAAAAAATACCAGATAATATTGATTTTCTTTATATTGGAGGAGGGTATCCTGAAGTCTTTAAAAAAAAGCTTCAAGGAAATAAATCTATGAGAGAATCAATAAAAAATGCATTGGATAATGGAATGAGATGCTATGCTGAATGTGGCGGGTTAATGTATCTTACCAAAGCCATAGATGGTGTAGAAATGGCAGGTTTTTTTCAGGGAGAAAGCTTTATGACTAAAGAATTAAAAAACTTTGGATACTGTAATGTGAAAATTAGTATTGATAAAAATAAAGATATATTAATAAATGCTCATGAATTTCATAAATCTTATGTGGAATTAAATGAAAAAACAGTATATGAGGTTACAAAGAATGCTTATGATGGAAGCAATATAACATGGAAATGTGGATACGTTAAAAATAATACCTTAGGTGGATATGCACATATTAATTTCCTGGGAAATATAGAATTTTTAAAAACAATGTTGTTAAAATAAAGGGAATATTACACTAAAATTTGTTTTATTCTTTAGCATTTATTAAAAAGAAAAAGAGCTTTGTACTAATTGTTTAGTGAAACAGCTCTTAAAGAAAGGAAATAATAAATGGATTATATGAAGAACCCTATGGGTATTGAAGAAAGAAGTTTTGAAATAATTGGTGAAGAAATGGGATCTCATAACTTTAACCCTGAAGAACTTCTTATAGTAAAGCGTACTATTCATACAACTGCAGATTTTGAATATAAAGATTTAATTGAAATAAGCAGTAATGCTATAGAAAGTGCTAAAAAATTATTTGCTAAGGGGGCTCTTATATATACTGATACAAATATGGCTTTAAGTGGTATCAATAAAAGGGCTCTAAAAAAAACTAACAGCAGAGTTATATGTTATGTAAATGAAGAAAGTGTACAACAAAAAGCAAAAGAACAGGGGATAACAAGAAGCATGGCTGCTGTAGAAAAAGCAGCAGAAGATAAAGTGGATATTTTTGTTTTTGGAAATGCACCAACAGCCCTGTTTAGATTAAAAGAACTTATAAATGAAGGAAAAGCACATCCAAAGCTTATTATAGCTGTGCCTGTAGGCTTTGTGGGAGCAAGTGAAAGTAAAGAAAATATGGATAAACTAAATATACCTTATATTTGTGTTAAAGGAAGAAAAGGTGGAAGTACTGTTGCAGCTTCAATAGTAAATGCCCTTATGTATCTTAGTGGCGGAAGGGAGGAAAGCTAATAGCTTCTGCAAAGAGAATGATAGCTGCTATTTGTGATTTTTTGCTTAAGTATTAGTTTGAATTAACTGTGTTTGAAATGTATGTGGAAAGTGAAGGCAAAAAGCTTCAATGTGGATATACAACAGGTTCATGCAGTGCAGGTGCAGCTAAAGCAGCTGCACTGATGCTCTTTAATAAAAAGAAAGAATTAAAAAGTATAAAGATAATGTCTCCAAAGATGATAGAAATAGAAATGCCCATTGCTGCAGTTGAGAGGGGAGACAATTATGTAGAATGTACTATTATTAAATTTAGCGGAGATGATCCTGATATAACAAATGGTCTTGAAATAAAAGCAAAAGTAAGACGCCTTGAACAGGGAGAAGAAGCTGATAAATTGAGCTGTGAATTTAATGAAATTGAAGACTGTGATGTTGTTATTTTAAAAGGTGGAAAAGGCGTTGGTATAGTAACAAAGGATGGGCTGTTTGTTCCCAAGGGAGAGCCGGCAATAAACCCAGTTCCACGTAAAATGATAAAAGATGAAGTAATAGGTGTTCTTCCATGTAATGAAAGAGTTGAAGTTACAATTAGTGTTCCTAAGGGAGAAGAAGTTTGTAAAAAAACTTTTAATCCACGTCTCGGAATTGTAGGCGGAATTTCAATACTTGGAACTAGGGGGATAGTATATCCCATGTCTGAAGATGCACTTAAGGCAACAATAAAATTAGAAATAACAATGAAAGCAGCAAAAAGAGAAAGGCTTATTTTAACTTTTGGAAATATGGGGGAAAATTATTGCAAAAAATATGGATATTCCAGTGATGAAATAGTAATATGTTCAAATTATATAGGATATGCTCTTGATATATGCAGGTTCTGTAAAGTTAAATCTGTTATTGTAGCAGGTCATATAGGCAAGATGAGTAAAATTGCCTATGGATGTTTCAATACTCATAGCCGAGTAAGCGGAGTTCGTCTTGAAGTATTTGCATTGGAACTTGCTCTTTTAGGCTATGATTTAAAACTGATAAATGAAGTTCTTAAGCAGAAAACAACAGAAGGTGCAGTAAAATTTTTAGGGAAAGGTTATGAAAAATTATATGAGAATATAGGAAGAAAGATAAAACAAAGGTTAGAAGAATATGTTTATAAGGAAATAGATATAGAGGTGATAACGTATTATGGTGCATCACAGCCAGTACTTTTATGGAAAAGTACATAACAAAGTGGAGGTGTATTATGTTTTTTGTAGTAGGTATAGGTCCTGGGCATAGAGATTATATGTTAAATAGGGCATTAGAAACTTTAAGTAAGTGTGATTATATAATAGGTTTTAAGCGTGCAGTTGATTCATTATCATTTTTAGAAAATAAAAAGATATATATAAATAATCTAAGTGAATTGGACAAATATATTAAAAAAGATAGTACATATGTTGAGAAGAATATAGCTTTTGCAGCGTCTGGGGACCCTTTATTTTATGGAGTAAGTAATTATATAAAAAATAAATCTGAGATTGAATTTGAAATTATTCCAGGAATAAGTTCTTTTCAATATTTATCAGCTAAAATTAAAATGCCATGGAATAATGCAGTCCTTGGAAGTCTTCATGGAAGAGAAAGTAATTTTTTGAAGGATGTAAAGGACAGGGAAGTTTCTATATGGCTTACAGATAAAATAAACACACCACAAAAATTATGCAGATTATTAGTTCATAACAACATAGACTGCACAGTAATTATAGGAGAAAATCTATCCTATGATGATGAATGCATAACAATAGGAAAGCCAGAACAATTTATCAATAAAGAATTTATGGCACTTAATGTTTTTATAATAAAAAATAATTAATTTAGGTGGATAATATGAAATTTATTAGAGATGAAGAATTTATTCGTGGAAATTGTCCAATGACAAAGGAGGAAGTGCGAATGCTTTCAATCTGCAAAATGGAAATCAATGAAGATTCCATTGTTGTTGATATAGGAAGTGGTACTGGAAGTATTACTGTTCAGGCAGCTTTAATATGCAGAAGTGGAAAAGTAATATCAATTGAAAAAGAAGATAAACCATATAGTATTACATCTCAAAATATAAAAAAATTTAAATGTAATAATGTAGAGCTTGTTAAAAATGAAGGAAGTGAATATCTTGACAAGCTTATAGAAGAAAATTTTAAATGTGATAGTGTTTTTATAGGGGGAAGCAGAGGAAGGCTTGAAAACATCATTTATAAAAGTAATAAAATTTTAAGAAATGGTGGAACTTTGGTTATGAATTTTATTACTTTAGATAATACTTATAAAGCAGTAGAAATATTGAAAAGTATGAATTATGATTTTGATATATCTTTAGTTAATATAAGTAAGAATAGGAAAAACACATTTATGATGATGGCACTTAATCCTATATACATAATAAAAAGTGTAAAATGTAATGAATAGATATAGTGTAGAAAATGGAGGATTAGACAAATGGCAAAATTATATGGCATAGGAGTAGGACCAGGAGATAAGGAATTACTTACAGTAAAGGCAGTAAGGATAATACAAAGTTGTGACGTGATTGTTGCCCCAAGTGCAGAAGAAAGTGGAGAAAGTATAGCCTTAGAAACTGCAAGAGCATACATAAGACCAGAAACAGACATAGTGGTTAAACATTTTCCTATGGGAAAGAAAGAACGTGTTATAAAAGCACTTGAAGCCTATGAAGTTATAGAAAATAAATTAAAAGAAGGTAAAAATGTAGCTTTTTTAACCATTGGAGATCCCTATATATATAGTACATACAGTCATATGTTAAATCATATGAAGGACGATGGTTTTGAAGTAGAAACCATACCAGGAATAACATCATTTTGTGCAGCAGCAAGTCTTGTTGATAAAACTCTTGTAGTTGGAAATGAAAGTCTTGTTGTTATGCCAGCATCAAAGGTAAAGGAAATAACTGATGAAAAATTCATTGTAATAATGAAGATTTATAAAAAGGAAAAAGAAGTACTTGATGTATTAGATGAAAAAGGCTTTCATTATGTTTATGCAAGCAGGGTAGGAAGAAAAGGACAGCTTGTTTTGTATGACAGGGATGAAATATTAAAAGTATGTGATTATATGTCACTTATAATAGCAAGCAGATAAAAATGGATGCATAACAGCATCCAAAGTATTATTCATTATGGCAAGTATATTCGTCATCTAAAGCTTTTGCATCTTCATAGCCAAAAGGAACAGTTCGGCATATACTTAAAGGACTGCAATTAAAGGCCATAATCCGCTTAAAATCTGTATTCGTTTCAGTAAAGGTCTCATTATCATAACCGCCACCTGAAGCAACCCATAATTTACGTCCATAAAGATATGCAGAAGTATAAGAAAACCAGTCATCATAATAGTAGTTAGCTTTTTTGCCCACTTCTATTAAAGAATCAAAGGCTTTTTGTCTCGAAATATAATCAGCTGAATTGCCGCTTAAAATATAAAAAGCAATACGTACAAAATCCCATGCCTTTAGTGATTTGTCTGGAACTACAAACCATTTAGAGTCTTTGAACATTTTTGTAATTATAGGGATTGCAGAAGCATAATTATGAGCATAATCTGGTTCATATCCACAATCTAATAAATAATTATAAATAATATCATAATTTGTTTCATTAAGAATAGGTATAATAATATTATCATCTATACTACAAGAGTTCATAAGAAGTTCCTCTAAAAATAAGAGGTATTCTTCTTTGTTTTTAACTTCCCAGTCATTGTAAAGAGCAGTCTGCCAGGCTTTAGGAGTGCCTGTTGGAAAAAACATATTGCATGGCTGATAGTTTTTTGCACTAATAGGTCCAGCCAAACCAAAAGCCCATTTGGATAAAGGGTTACTTGAACCTACAATTGGAAAAAAATTTGTTTCCAGCTCTTTACTGCATTTCTTAAATGGATATGCAGGTTTAGAAAGCTTATTGATTTTTTTATTTTCAAATATATTAGAAAATATATTCATGATATAATAACCTCCTAAATATGTATTGTATATACAAATATTATAACATATTTAAATAATTGGTGCTTGATAAAATAATATAACAAAGCTAAGATTTACATTAAGAATATTAAATAGGGGATGACAAAATGATTTATTTTATAGGAGCAGGTCCAGGAGCAATTGATCTTATAACTGTTCGGGGACGTGATTTATTAGAAAGGGCAGATATAGTAATTTATACAGGATCTTTGGTTTCAAAAGAACATTTAGAATATTGCAGGCCAGATGTGAAGGTATATAATTCAGCAGGCATGACCTTTGAAGATATAATGAAAATAATTACAATGGAAGATTGCAAGGATAAGATAGTTGTAAGACTACATACAGGTGACCCATCTATATATGGAGCCATAAGAGAACAGATGGCTGAACTTGATAAAGCAGGTCTTGCCTATGAAGTAGTTCCAGGAGTAAGTTCATTTACAGGAGCGGCATCTTCAATAAAACGTGAATTTACACTTCCAGGAGTAACTCAGACAGTAATACTTACAAGAGTTTCTGGAAAAACACCAGTACCAGAAACTGAAGACTTAGAAAAGCTGGCAGAAATAGGAGCATCAATGGCCATATTCCTTTCTATTTCAATGATTGATAAAGTGGTTGAAAAATTAAAGAAAGGGTATAAAAGAGATGATGTTCCAGTTGCAGTAGTTGAACGTGCCACATGGCAAGATGAAAGAATAATTATAGGAACTTTATCAGATATAGCACAAAAAGTAAAGGAAAAGAATATAACAAAATGTGCACAAATATTAGTAGGAGATTTTATTGAATGTGATTTTGATAAGAGTCTTTTATATGATAAG
>CAZPRO010000051.1:0-14138 GCA_964588775.1 uncultured Clostridium sp. | reverse complement strand
AGAACATGGCTGCAAGAAAGAAATCAAGATTAGCTGCAAAATTAAATGCAATGGCATAATCTTTAAACCCACCTTATCTAAGGTGGGTATTTTTCTACACTATTTAGGAACTGTAAGAGTATTTATAAGAAGAAGTTCCATTTCCATATCTTTATCAATACCACTACTCTTAAGATTTTTTTCACACATACTGCAAATCTTTATAAGTTCACATAACTGTTTTTCTGAAAAACTTCTACATTGAACAATAAGCTTTTCACATACAAAGACAGGTATTTTAAATTGTGAAGCAAAATCTTCTGCACTCTTTCCATCATTAATTCCCACTTTTATCTCATACAATCTGAAAAAATGCTTTTCTATGGAGTTTATCATAAGCATATGCATATCAGCCTTGGCAAGAATATGTCTCATTAAGTCAATTGCAACATTAATTTTTTTCTTAGCTATTAATTCTACCAAATCAAAAACATCATCACTGTTGGCACTTGATGTTAAAAGGTCTATATGCCTTTTTTCAATGGGTTTTCCATTAGTATAAGCTATAAGCTTATCTGCCTCACTCTTTATAACTTCAAAATTGTTATATACTTTTTCACAGAAGTATATAAGCTGAGTTCTTCCAATTTCTTTTCCTCTTTGGCTGAATATATCAGCTACCTTTTTTATATACTTATCTCTCTTTAATTTATCGCAAAAAACAATTGACATGTTTTTTCCTACTGACACAAGCTTTTTATTTTTGTTAGGCCTCTCTCTTTTATCATTAAATAGATAATACATAATAAGAGTTGTATAAGGAGGAATATCTTCTACATATTTTTTTACATCATTATATAACTTTGTACCTTGAGAATCACTTTTTTCTCTTAAAAAGTTAGCACGATATATAACCACTACTTTCCTCTCACTCATAAAAGGCATTGTTTCACAGGCATTTAATATCTGGTCAAACTGTACAGTAAGACCATCCATTTTCACCAAATTAAGTTCTCTTAAGTCTTCTGGCAGCTGTTTGTTAATTATAAGGTCAACTGCCTCTTTTATCAGCTCTTCATCTAATCCACAAAAAACATAGCCATTTTTTATATTTCCTTTTTTTATTTCCTGCTCATAAGCATCATACGTAATCACTGCTATTTCCTCACAATCAAATCATACTTTCAACAACTACAGGTTTTTCTTTATTAAAAACATATAATGTATTAATATTATTTTTTTCAAAACTTATTATACCATAATCCTGATTTTTATTATTTAAAATTAACTTTTCTTCTCTATTTTCCATAATCAAATCTTTGCCGATTCTTATTTTATTACTGCCTTCATATACTTTTGAAGCATATGTTCTTTCTTTTAAAGCTTTCACTTCTTTACAATTTTTTTCACAGTACAAAATTCTATTTCCTTTATATGAAATAAGCACTGCACCTTCATCATAATATTTTAAAGTTAAAACCGGACTATAAATCTGTACCAGTATTATTGCCAAAGTTATTGCAGGGACATATGCAAATTTCTTAAAATTCTTTTTAATAAAGTAACTGCTTACAAACATAATGCAGTAAATTGTTACAACATATTCATTGGTATACAGAGCTGCCATATTGAAATTACTACATAAATTCATTGTAAAATCCAGAAAGTTAATTACATTGAAAATACCATAGCATAATAAGTCAAATATCATTTCCACCTTCATTACTAATATGGATAAATTGCCTAGTATAACAAGAATATTTATTATTGGTACAAGAACCATATTACCTAATATAAAATTTAATGTAAATTCATTATAGGATATCATAATTAAAGGAGCTGTTAACACTTGTGCACTAAGGGATATACTTAAAATTTCTCTTATTTTAGGATTTAGTTTGTATAATTTATTATGAAAAAAATCTTTAAAAAGAATTATTCCTATGGTTGCAAGGAATGATAGTTGAAAAGACATCTGAAAAATGCATATGGGATCTTTAATTAATATTATTATACCTGCAAGACTTATGGAGCTTAAAGAATTATTATTTCTTTGAACAATTTCAGCTCCTATAATAGACACAAGCATTAGAAATGCTCTTAAAGATGAATATGCACCTCCTGTAAGAAGGACATAAATAAAAGTAATAATTAATCCTCCTCCCTTTCCTGCCATTCTTTGAACAATTCCATAAACAAGCATAATATGAAGCCCTGATACACTTATGGTATGAATTATTCCCCAGTTTTGCATTATATCTTTATCTTCTTTATCAAGATATTCTTTATATCCAAAAGACATGGAAGAAATTAGTCCGCTTTTTCTTGATCCCAGATTTTCTTCCAGCTTCTTATATGCAGTTCTTTTTATTTGGGCAAGTTTAGCTATACAATCCTCCTTTTCTTTTTTACAGCATTGAACTTCTATGGTACCTGATATTCCATACTTAAAATCATCATTCACACTGCCCTCTCCCTTTATTTTGTATTTTTCCCCTTCCTTCATGACCATATGTTTTTTAAACTTTAAATTAACTGTTTTTTCTTTATATAAGCCCAAAATCCCATAAGAATTCACACTTTTTATCCTTACTGTATCATTTATATTATGAGGTATATAGTAATACATGGAATTTATCCACAATCCAATAAAAAATATTAACACCATTGATATTACAAAATTTAAATAATATCTATATAATAAGACCGCAAAAAAGAAGCCTGCAATAAAAATTGTAAGCTCCTTATAATCTTCATAAAGCACATAAAATATGCTGCTTATAATTAATGTTAAAAATATGTATACAATGGGATTGCTAACATTTATTTTTTCATTATGTTGTAGCACTTACTCATCACCTCATTATGAGTTTTGCCACTTTTTCGCCAAAATTTCATATACAAGAAAAATAAATACAGAAACTATTATCTCTCCCATAATAACATCTCTTACAACAATGCTGTTAAATGTGATAATTAATACTACTGCTATTATAATTGCAAAGAATGTTACAATACTCAATATCAGTTCATTACTGATTTTTCTCAAAGATACACCACTATTACATACAGTTAAAAACAACAAATCCATAGAAATATATATTAATGGAATTATCTGAACTTCTGGCATTTCAACCTTATACATGGAAATCAGACTTATTATACTGAGTACAGCACTTCTTATAAACATTCCTATTATAGATGATTCTTTTCCACTTTTTAAAATGGTTATTACTATAAGAGGAAGAAGAATTAATCCATTGGCAATAAATAAGCTAACAAAACTCACTGATTCTGCCTGTCCCCAAAATACACATGCAATCATTAACACAAGTTCTACAAATAATGCATTAAAAAATAATTTAAAACCTCTTCTTATATTGGTTTTTAATTCAGCTGAATATTTCTTTATTTCAAAAAGTCCTTCCAAATAATTTTCTTTTATAAATACATCAGAAAGATTTTTAACCATTTCAGGAGCATTCCCCCTGCTGATTCCCACGTTAGCAAGATTAAGTGTTTGAAGATCATTTAAAGAATCTCCTACAGCTGCTACATTGTAGCCATCCTTTACAAACAAGGCAACTATCTGAGCTTTAATTTCAGGTGTTACTCTGCAGAAAATTCTCACTCTTCCTGCAAGTTCCTTAAGTTCTTCTGGATTTAATGAATCTAACTCTATTCCAGCAACAACCTGACTTTTGTTTCTAATTATTTCTGATTTTAAACCATTAGTAATGGCACTTAATTTACTTTCATCTGTAAACAATATGGGAACTATTCCTCTATCTTTAAGATTTCTAATATCATTTTTTATATTGTTCTTTAAAGGATTTTCAAGACCAAACATACCAACAAAAACCATGTTGCTTTCAATATTTTCAGATTTTGAAGGAAGATAATTAAAATTTCTGTATGCAAAACCTACTGTAATTAAGCCTTCTGTAGAAAAATTCATATCCATGAACTTTATTTTATTTCTAAGTTCTTCAGTAAGTTCCCTCTCTATTCCTTCCAGCATTATATGTGTGCAGTTTTCTAATATTGTATCAAGGTTTCCTCTAACATTGGCTCTAAATCTTCCTTTTACCCTTGTTATAACTGTCATAAACTTTTTCTCAGGGTCTTCAGGCATTTCAAACATTTTAGAATTATTTATATCAACTGTAGCCTTGGATATTTTCTTTCTGGCTGCATAACTTAAAAAGGCTACTTCTTTCATATCTCCTTCTCCAGAATCCTGTCCAATATCATATGTTGCATTATTACAGATTACTGACATTTCTATAAGTCTATCTATGGTCATTTCTTTCTTATACACATCATCTTTATCAATAATTTTTTCATTAACATATAATTTGCTTACGTTCATTTCTTCATGACTTATGGCACCTATTTTATCAAGAAATATTATATTAATATCATTAATAAGATTAAATATGGAAAAATTAATTAAGTTAATACCCCTTTTTGCATATTTATTTACAATAAGATTATATGACAAAATACCTATTATGGATACAGGAAGGCATCCTAATGCAAAAACACCTTTAACTAAAAATGTGCTTTCAGTATCCATTCCAGAAAAATACAATGCTGCCCAGCCAGCCATTATTATAACAAATAATATGGCAAAACATTGATCAAATTTGTTGTATACCTCATCTTTAAAAGAATGCTTTCTGTTATTTGAAGACTTTATCATTGTAAGTAATTTACCAATTACTGTTGAATTTCCAATTTCAATTACAACACCCAAACCGTCTCCACCTATAATAGAAGATCCCTTAAAAGCAATATTACTCATTTCAGTTAACTGAAGGCTATCTGAAAGTATTATTTCTGAATTTTTTGCTTTAATGCTCTGCTCTCCCAATAATATACTTTCATCTGCTACAAGTTCATTAGATTTTATTATTCTAATATCTGCTGGAACAATGTTTCCTGGAGCCAGTCTTACAATATCACCATAAACAAGTTCTTCACTGCTTATAAGCTGTTCTAATGAATCACGTACTACAACAACATCACTGGACAAAACCTTTTCTAGATTTCCTGCTGCTAAATTTCTATGCATTGCATAAATAATATTTATAATTATGTTTATTGCAAATATACCAATTATTACTCCACCCCATAAATATTTTTTAAACCAAAATAAAATAAATACTATGGCTATGTATATATATATATTTTTTTGTTTTAATGCATCTAATATGAATTTGTGTGTTTTTACCTTGTCTGGTAAATCTACTATGTTTCTGCCCTTTCTTCTTTTTAATAGTTCACAATCTTTTTCACTCATACCTGTTTCTATATTACTTTTTAAAAGCTGAACAATTTGTGACCACGAGCTATTACAAAATCTTTCCAAAGATACCCCACCATCCTATGATTAATTAAACTCTCTTATTTTCTATACTATTATAATGCTTTGTTATGAAAAAGGCAAAATGCCTATTATTTCTTTGTTTTAGGATTAAAAACTAAAGCTGCTAAATATCCAAAGAATATTGAAGCAGTAATTCCCGCTGCACCTCCTTTTATTCCCCCTGTAAATGCACCCCAAAAGCCTGTTTCTTTTACTTCTTTTATTGCAGCTTTTGCTAAGGCATTTCCAAAGCTAGGCAAGGGAATAGTTGCTCCCGCTCCTCCAACATCTATTAATTTATCATACCATCCAAAAGCACCACATATGGCACCAATAGTAACAAATGCAACTAATATTCTTCCAGGTGATAATTTTGTAGTATCAATTAGTATTTGACCAATTACACAAATTATACCACCAATTACAAACGCATTAATATATTCCATGTCAATTCTCCTTTGTTTTATTCCATTTCTATTGAAACTGCATGAGCTATTCCTGGAATTGTTTCACCCTGAAGTGATGATGTTGTGCTCATAAGTGCTCCTGTTGAAACAAGTAATACTCTCTTTATTTCCTTCTTCATAAGCTTTTTATAAAGATATCCACAAAATACTATTGCTGAACATCCACATCCACTTCCACCTGCATCTGTTTTCTGCCTTACATTATCAAATATAATATCACCACAATCTACATGTACATTATCGATATTATATCCAAATTCCTTAATTAGTTTGTCTGCCAGCTCTTTTCCTACACTTCCCAGATCTCCTGTGGCAATAACATCATAATCTTCTGGTTTTCTATTAGTATCTTTAAAATGAGCAACAATAGTATCAACTGCTGCTGGTGCCATGGCTGCTCCCATGTTGTTAGGATTTTTTTGTTCATAATCCTTAACCTTTCCTGTTGTTACATAGGTTATAGCAGGATAATTTCCTTGATGACCTAAAACTACTGCGCCTGAACCAGTTACAGTCCACTGTGCAGTCTGAGGTCTTTGTGAACCATAATCCAGAGGAAATCTAAACTGCCTTTCAGCAGAACTAAAATGAGATGAAGTTGCTGCTACAACATAATCTGCAAATCCTCCATCCATTATTATTGATGCCAAACTTAATGATTCTGACATTGTTGAACATGCCCCATATAAACCAAAGAATGGAATACTAAATTCTCTTGCTGCAAAACTTGATGAAATTATTTGATTTAGAAGATCTCCTGAAAATAAGTAATTCACATCCTTTTCTTTTATTTTTGCACCTTTTATTGTTTCTGATATGGCTGTAAACATCATTTGACTTTCAGCTTTTTCATAGCTGTCTTTTCCACAGGTGTCATCATTTAAAACCATATCAAAATAGGTTCCAATAGGCCCATCACCTTCCTTGGGACCTGCAATTGAATATGCAGATATAATTTTAGGAGGATTCTGCATTTTTATGGTCTGTTCTCCTGTTCTTTTGTTAATCATAAGTTACAACTCCTAAATTTGTATATTTTTTATTTTATTCCATAAAACTTTTTCAAATATTGCCGCGATTTTACTTGTTAATTTTAGTTTTGTCATATTCATCCTAATATTAAGCATAAATAATCACATAAAAAAATAGTAAATTAAGCCAATAATTACCGATGTTCCTATACCATAAACCAAAACAGGTCCTGCAATGGTAAACATCTTTGCTGCAACTCCAAATACAAAACCTTCTTTTTTAAATTCTATGGCTGGTGCAACAACTGCATTTGAAAATCCTGTTATAGGAACTACAGTACCAGCACCTCCAATTTGAGCAAGCTTGCTGTATACTCCTGTTCCTGTAAGAATTGCACCTAATAAAATCATAAATATGGGAACTATATTCATAACCATTTCTTTAGAATATCCAAAACTTTCCATTATGTTCATAATAATCTGCCCAATGTCACAGATTATACCTCCAACAATAAAAGCCATAATGCAATCCTTAAATATTTTTGATTTTGGAGTAACTTCCTTAGCCATCTTTTTATATTTACTTTTTATTCTTTCCTCCTTCATCTCACTTTTACTGCTCATATTTCCACCTCCAAACTTTCCAAATTTATTATCTATAGTATTAGTATTATCATTTTTTCAATAAATAATTATGGAAATTAATGGTTTTAAACTATGAAAAAGTAATTTGAACAATATATGTTTAATGGCAGACGATTCACTTTATAAGTTAAGAGCCAAAAATTAAAAGCCCTGCAATTTATTAATTGAAGAGCTTTTATATAATGAAATATTTGACTTTTAATTTCTGGGGGATACAGTTTATTAAATATTTTTTCTATTCCTGCATTTTAACATCAAATACCTTTATTCCTGAAGTTTCTCTCTCATCTTTTTAAGAACCTTCTTTTCTATTCTAGAAACCTGTACCTGACTTATTCCAAGCATTTTAGCTACTTGAATCTGTGTTTTATCCTTAAAATATCTAAGCATTATAATCTGCCTTGATTTGTCATCTAAACTTCTTAGTGCTTCTTTCAGTGCTATTTTATCAATTAAATCCTCATCACATTTTTTTTCTTCACTAATTTTATCTATAAGAAGTACTGGTGCACCATCATCCTGATGTATTACATCATAAAGATACTGAAGACTGTTTGCCGATTCTATGGCAAATATTATTTCTTCCTTATCAACCTTTGCATATTGTGCAAGTTCTTCAATTGTTGGTACTCTCTTTAATTTTTTGCTTAATTCTTCTCTGTACATGCCTATTTTTCTTGACAGGCTTTTTACATTTCTGCTTACTTTTATTATACCATCATCTCTTATAAACCTTTTTATTTCTCCTAAAATCATAGGAACTGCATAGGTTGAAAACTTAACATCATAAGATGTATCAAAATTCTTAATAGCCTTTACAAGACCTATTGAACCAATTTGAAAAATATCTTCATATTCATATCCTCTATTTAAAAATTTCTTGCTTATGGATACTACAAGGGGCAAATTCATCTGTATAAGTTTATTCATGGCATCATCTTCACCATTTTTAGCTTTTATTAAAAGTTCCCGGTTATCTTCATAGTTGTAGCTCTCTCTTTTAACGTTCTCTTTTCCCATATATTTCACCTAACTTACTGAGCTGAATTTTTTCTTGATTATTACCCGTGTACCAGTCCCCACTTCACTTTCTACCTTTAATTCATCCATAAATGTTTCCATAACTGTAAATCCCATTCCTGAACGTTCTAAATCCGGCCTCGATGTATATAAAGGCTCCATTGCTTTATTAATATCTGCAATTCCCTTACCTTTATCAATTATTATTATGGTAACTTCATTTCCTATAATTTCTGCTTCAATTCTTATTGTTTTATCAGGATTATTTTCATATCCATGTATTATACTATTAGTAACAGCTTCTGATATGGCTGTCTTTACATCACTTAATTCATCTATTGTAGGATCCAGCTGAGATACAAATGCTGCTACTACTACTCTTGCAAAGGCTTCATTTTCTGACCTGCTTAAAAATTCCAGATTCATTTTATTATCATTCACTCTTTACCCCTCCATCTAAATGCAATTTACCGCTTCGTCTACAGTGTTGTACCTTTTTATTATTTTATATAATCCAGACATCTCAAAAATTTTATTAACATTTTTATTAACATTGGTAACAACAAGTTTTCCCTCTCTAAGCTTAATTTTTTTGTACCTTCCAATAACTGCTCCAATACCAGAACTATCCATAAAGGATACTCCTGCAAAATTTAAAATAATTTTTCTTATGCTTAAACTTTCAATTTTATCATCAATTTTTATTCTCATCTGTTCTGCACTATTATGATCAAGCTCTCCCCTGAGCGTTACAATTAATATTTCATTGTTTATATTAAATTCTAACTGCATATAATATATAGAATGAGCCTTTTATCTAAAATAGAAATAGGATAATATGCTCAATTCTTCCCCTCCTTCCTTATATATTACTACCATATTTTAACATATATGTCATTATAGAGTCAATTTATATTGAATAAAAAATATATTTCTCATACTTTTTGTTTCTAATGCTAAAAAAATTATCTAATGACTTTTAGTTAATACTATTTCATATAACAAAAAAGCTGTACCTTAAATAAATGTACAACTTTTTTATTATAAAGCATTCTATTCTTTCTTTGCATTTCTTCTTTTTGGAACTTTGTACTTAATAAGTTCATTTTTTATATCTTTCAAAAAGGTTTTCATATTTTCTTCATCTGAAAGCATTAATACTTTTAGTGCATCTTCCAAAGAATTCATAGTATAAATATGAAAATTTCTATTTTCTATTTCTTTTTCCACTTCTTTTGACAGTACCAGTTCATCTTTATTGGATTCAGGTATGAGAACACCTTTATTCTTTATACTGCTTATTCTGTTGCATACATTAAAAAAACCTTCTATCTTTTCATTGACACCACCTATAGGCTGAATCTCACCAAACTGATTAACAGAGCCGGTAACAGCTATATTCTGCCTTATAGGTTTCCTGCTTAAAGCTGAAAGAATACATATTATTTCAGCAACTGATGCACTATCTCCTTCAATCATTCCATAAGTCTGTTCAAAACTCAGCTGGAAATCCACAGGTATTCTTTCATAAGGTCCCAGTAAATTACTTAACAGTCCTTTTAAAATTCCAATTGATTTCTCATGAATATTTCCACTCATTTTAGATTCTTTGTGAATATCTATTATATTTCCATTTCCTATAACTGACTGACATGTAATACGCATAGGCTTTCCCATGGTATAAAAACCACTGCCTACAACTGCCAGACCATTAATTATGCCATTTTTCTCTCCATCAACTGTAAGAAGTATTTTTCTATTTTCATAACTTTCCATAATGCTATGAAAAATCTCTTCACTTTCATAAGCAGCTTCAATAACCTCTTCACTATCAATGATTTTTTTATTTTTCATTTTTGCAGCACTATCAGCAAGATATAATACTCTGTTAATATAATATTCATCAATACTTATTTTATTTCTGCTTCCTGCTATCCTTACTAAAAATTTAATTATTTCTGATGCTGCACAGTCTGTTATTTTTAAAAGCTTATCTCTCTTTATTCTATCTGCAATATTATCCAAAATATATTCTTTAGACTCATCATTATAATTAATCTTATTTTCGTATTGGATTTTTACAGGAAACAGCTTTTTAAAATCCTCATCCCTGTCAAACAATATGGAAAAAGATTCATAATCCCCAATGAGCACAACCTTTGTATTAATATTAATGGACTGGGGCTTTAATCCATAAGCTGCAATAACATCCAAGTAATTTTTAGAATGGTTGTAATCAACTTTTCCTAGAAGAAGTGCCTTTTTTAAATAATAATATCCCTGTCCATTTCCACTATTTATAAGAGATGCAAGTCTAACAATAAGACAGCCTTCATTTGCTTTTGTAATACTTCCTGCACTTATAAGAGAAATATCTGTAGTATAAACCCCATTATTATTTCTATATTCTATGTTTCCAATTAAATTAGAAACAGTAGGGTCTTCTTCATAAATTACTCTTGGATGCCTTTGTCTGCTGTTATCCACAATTACATTGACTTTATATTTTTCTATTACTTTTCTTATTTCTTCATCATCATCTTCAAGATTTATGGTATAACATTGTGTCACATTATCATTAATGTTCTCAAACATCTCAATTAAATAACGGCATACTGAATCCTCTGATATAAATTCTGATAAAACATCATCTTTAACCTTCTGCATACTGCTCTTTAAATACTCTTTAAAAATATCTCTTAACTGCTCTATTGATTCAATTTCAATTTCCTTTAATTTTTCTAGTATTTCTTCTGCTTTTAATTTTAATTTTGCAGCCTGCTTTTCTATATCTGTCTGAGCATTCTCTTCAAGGTCATCATACTCAGCAGTAGTCATTTCATTTCCTGTATCTTTTAATGGAATAAATACAAAGCCTCCACTTGTAGCTTTTACATCAAAATTTTCATTCTTTGCCATTTCTATTATTTGGGATATATACTCATTACGCTCTTTATTTATATTTTTTATTATGGTTTCTTTTTCACCAAAATCTGAAGTAAAATAAAATTCATTTATACATTCATAATAATTTTCCTTTACTTCTTCTATGAGTTCTTTAAGTCTTACACCATGTCCATTTTTCAAATAAAGAACACAAGGTTCATATTCATTTTCACTGCTTACATAACATATATCTTTAGGAGCTTCACCTTTAGAATAAACCTTCTTTATATTTTCTACTAACTGACCAATTTTTTCTTTGGAGAAGGAATCAACATAATATATGTTGAAACCATCTTTTTTTATCATTAATGCTTTTTCTAATTTATCCAGCAGCATTAATTTTTCATAGGGTTTAACACTTGATGTCCTTTTCATTACATCCCTGCATTTAGGACAAAAAATAATTTCCTTTGGAGTTAACTCTTTATTCATACTCTTTCCACTTTGAGGTTACACAATTCAAAGCAGTTACCTCCTTAATTTATTCTATATATTATTAATATTCTAAGGAAGGCAATTTAGGTATACTTTTTTAAAATAAACTTAACTGGGAAATTTCATTTTCTTTAAAAGATGACATACTTATTCCTATAAGACGCACCTTGGCAGAAAATTGTTCTGCCTTAAGAATCTCCCTGCTTTCTTCTATAATTTCATCCCTTCTGCATATATATCTATTAAGAGTCCTGCTTCTTGTATGATTCTCAAAATGTTCTGTTTTATATTTTAGAGTAAGAGTCTTTGCCATAATATTATTTTCAGTAAGATATTTTTCTATGTAACATGCAAAATTTTTTATATACTCCATAAGTTCTTCTTTGTTATTAGTATCATATTTCAAGGTAATCTCTTTTCCAACAGATTTTCTTTCATGGCTTACAACAACTTTTCTATTATCTATTCCTCTAATTCTGTCATATATATCAAGACCATTTTTACCCATATATTCAACAAAAAATTCCTTTGGCATTTTATATAATTCTTTAATATAATAAATGCCCATATTGTTTAATTTATTTGCTGACACCTTTCCTAAACCATGTATTCTCTCAACTTTTAATGGAAATAATATTTCTGGAACCATATCTTTTGTTATTTCCTTAATTCCATTTGGTTTATTCCAGTCTGAAGCCAGTTTTGCTAAAAATTTATTATAGGATATGCCAATGGAAAGAGTGAGGTTAAGTTCTTTAAAAACCCGCCTTTTTATATATCTTGCAGCCTCCATACCATCTCTTATTTTTCCTTCACTAATATCAATAAAGGCTTCATCAATGGATACAGCTTCAACCATATCACTTACTTCCAAAAATATTTTGAATATTTCCTGGGAAATCTGAACATAACGGCCATATCTTCCACAGACATATATGCCTCCGGGACATTTTTCCTTTGCCATAAAAATAGGCATGGCTGAATGAACTCCATATTTTCTTGCTTCATAAGAACATGTAGATACAACTCCCCGTTCACTAATCCCTCCAACAATTACTGGCTTTCCCTGCAATTCAGGATTATCTCTCTGTTCTACCGATGCAAAAAAAGCATCCATATCTACATGTAAAATATTGTTCTTCATTTAACCACACCATTCTGTTTTAAATTTTAGTTTACGCTAATACTTCATTAAGAATTCCTGCATTTTTACTTTTTAAAAAGCAATATACTCCATATGCTATAATTTCATCAATATATTTTGCCTGTTGATTATTACATGACATAAGTACAATGATAAATGCAATCATACTGCTGAAATCCTTATCCATATAATAATAATATTCTGGTTCTTCATCTGACAAATATTTTAATACTTCTATCATCTTATTAATAAATTCTTTATTATTACTGTTTTGATCTGTGAGCCCAATAATATTTACAAACTGTTGACCAAGTTTTAAATCCTTATTATCCAGTTCTTTTATAAAATCATATATATTATCTATATTATCTTTTGTATTGTAAAGTATTATTGTTCCTGTAATTGCCTGAATTATATTATTATTAAATGACTGTATATGTTCTAATTTATCTGATAAAACATCAATATTGGTATTTATATATTCTTCTTCAAATCCTTCTATGGCAAGAAGAGAACATAATAAGTAATCATCTTGTCTTGTACATGAATTATATTTTGTCTTCATTATAAAAAATATATCCTGCATGGATTTATATATTCTATTTCTTTCTCCTTTTGAAACATAAGCAGTAATGCTATATGCACTTAATACTAAATATCCACATTCAAAAAATCCATTATCCACTAATGCATTAAAAGTTTCTAATAATTCATCTATAAATTCTTCACTGCTTTGATTATTTTCTACAAGTATAAATGAAAGTATATATAACATATCTCCCCTAAAAGGTGATATATTAGATGTTTTTTCTCTTATAAGACTTCTTACTCTCTTAATTTCATACTCATTAATATTTCTTTTATTACAGCCGCTTATTAAAGCACAAAAATGATTTATATAATCTCCATCATATCTTAATCTCTCAGTTGCATATCTATAATTTTCTATGGTTTTGTTGCATACGCTAACAAGGTTCTTATCCATCCATTCCCTCTCCTTTTGTACCCTGTATTATTCTAATAAATACCTTTAACTTTATATTAAAAATACCTTATACTATTATATTAAATTAAAATTGTTACAAATGTGTGTCTTTTATTTATAAACTTGACTTGTGCATTAATTTAAGAAAATTTACCATTGGATTATAATTCATACT
>CAZPRO010000050.1:0-14185 GCA_964588775.1 uncultured Clostridium sp. | reverse complement strand
TGTATTTTATAGTGAAACTGAAGTTGGTCCTGTAATTAAAAAACTTTATGATACTTTATATGGAATTCAAATGGGTGATGTAGAAGCTCCAGAAGGATGGATTTACGAAGTTAAATAGCCCTTTAAAATCCAAATTGAATTTTTTAGTTTTATAAATTACAAAAGGTATATAGTCAAGTGATTTAGATAAATTGACTACATACCTTTTTTCTATAAATTACGTTTTATTATTTCCTCTATTTCATTCTTAGGTGCAAATCCGATTATTTCATCCACAATTATGCCATTTTTAAATATTTTTATATTAGGAATTGTTCTTATATTATATCTTTGTGATACATAAGGATTTACATCCACATCAACATTAACAATTTTTATTTCATCATTTTCATCATCTATTTCTTCTAAAATAGGCACAATCATTTTACATGGCATACACCATGCAGCTGAAAAATCTACTATAACAAGTTTTTCTTCTTTTATAACTTCATTTCTAAAATTTGCATCATGTATTTTGAATATCATAAAAAATTCTCCCTTATTAAATTCCATATGTTTTATAATATTCAAATCCATATTAATTAGTTAATCCTGTAGTACAATTTTATGCCATAGAATTAAATCTGGTTATAAAGTCCTTTTTCTCAATTCTTTTATGTCCTATTATAGTTATTTCATCAGCATTTTTTATATTAGATAAGTCCATCTATAAATAGTTTAATGGTTTTTCTGGTATATTTTTCAAACAGCATGTATATAATTAAATATAGTAATATTTAATTTAACTGAATGGGGGAATTGATTATGCATAAATTTTTTAATCTAGTTAACATAAGTGTATATTTTGTCATTTTACTTATTCTTATAAATTTAATATGTTTCTGTAATTATAATAGTGAAGTCTCTTCACTCCTATTTACTTTTACAGGTCTTTCAAATGTTTATTGCAGTATCTACCTGCTTAATAATAATAGGGTTATACTAAGTTATGCAACCTCTTTTGTAGCTTTACTTTTCTTCATATCTGTCTTTATCAAGCTTATATAAAACAGATTCTTTCCCCTTAAGTTAACATTCAAAGATTCATGAAATTTAAATGTATTTTTTCTTTTACATAACTTCAAGAATCTTTTTCTTTTGAATATCCTTAGCCGCATCAAAAACCCCACTAATCTCAACAGGCTTTCCTCTTAAAACATAAATATTTCCCTTAAAATAAACTGCCTCATCAAGATCATGAGTTACAAGGATAACCATTCTGCTTTTTATTTTTAATAAGTTTATAAATTCTTCAATTATAGTATATTTTAATTTGTAATCCAAGGATTTAAATGGCTCATCCATTAAAATTATTTTTGAAGGTTTTCCAAAGGCTCTTGCAATATTTACTCTCTGCTTCATACCCCCGCTTAAAGTTAAGGGATATTTATTTCTTATATTTTTTATTCCAACTATTTTAAGAATATTATCTATTTCATCTTCCAACTGTTGCTTTGTGTAATAGTGTTTTAAAGCCATTTTCAAATTTTCATATACAGTAAGGTGTTTTATAAGCCTGTCTTCTTGAAACACATAACTTATTTCTTTCATGGATACTCCTTGTATTTTTCCTCCATCTAATGGAAGAAGGCCACTAATCATATTTAACAGTGTACTTTTTCCACATCCAGATTCACCCACAATACAATTAATTTTACTATCATTCAATTCCATATTAAAATTTTTAAATATAATTTCTTCTCCAAAATGTTTGTTTATGTTATTCAATATTACTTTCATCTTTCCACCTATATGCTTTTTTTAAAAAGACTTTATTTATCCCTTCGAGTATTAGGGCAATTATCAATATTATAACAATCCACCCAAAAATATTACAGGTATTAAAATTTATTTTTTCAACTTGTATCTGTGAACCTATACCATATTTAGGCTGTCCATGAACTTCTCCTGCTATAACTACCTTAAAAGTTAATGAATATGTTGAAACAAATATACTTAGTAAATAAAATTTTATTTTAGGAATATATATTTTCAAAATTTTATCTTTAATATCTACCTCATATATTTTTGTCATTTCAATAATGTTCTTATTAATTTCACTTAAACATTCCCTTATACCTTCATATAATATGGGAAATACAATAACAAATCCAACTATAAATGGTGCGTTTTCCTTATCAAACCATATTAATGCAAGAACTATAAGCACTAGGGTAGGAATAGTTTTGCATAATGAATTAAAGGGCATTATTACATAATTAAAATAAGGGTATGTAAAACACAATACCCCTAAAATCATTGCTGCCAACATGGCTGCTCCATAACTTATACATGTCCTAAAAAATGTACTTGATACTATAATAATGAAATTATCACTTCTAATTATTGCTGCCAAACTGCCTAAAACTTCATTTATTTTTGGCAGATAAATATTATTCTCAATTACACATGCTATCAGCTGCCATGATATGGAGAATAATATACATGCAGAAAAACTATATATTTTATTTTTCCATGAATATTTCATCATCCGGCACATTTCCTCCTAATGTAGATGGATCAAACTCCTTTAATTTTTCAAAATAAATTTTATATTCATTGTAAGATTCTTTAATTGGTATAAATTTAATATTTGATCTGTCAATGGATTTTATAATAACTGCTTTTTGTGCTGAAAGTCCTGCTTCTTCACAATTTGTTCCTGTAGCTTCCTTATCTGAATAAACAAACTCAGCACTTTCCTTAACCTTGCTTAAGAACTTTTCAACAAATTCTTTGTCATTTTCAATTAATTCCTTTTTCACTATAATTGTTGCCTGTGGGTATCCATACTGAGAATTGGTCATATCTTTCCATTCTTGGTTCAAGTCAATAATAGTTGTAAATTTTTCATTCTTCTGCTGCACAGTTGTAAGTGCAGGCTCTGGAACTACTGCATATTCAGCTTTTCCACTTATTATAATAGGAGCAAGTTCTGTAACTCCATTTACATAACTAAAATTAACATCCTTATCAATGTCAAATCCCTTATACTTAAAAATTGTCTTAGTAACAATATCAGGTGTAAGACCTTTTCCTATGTTATAGATTTCTTTTCCTTTTAAATCTTCCAATGTGTCATTTGCATTAGTGGTTCCAATATACATTGACCCCCATCCTGTTGTACCTGCAATTTTATATGCTCCTTGTGTCTTATTGTATGCTATAGCAGCCATATTAGAAGGAACTATTGCAATATCCGGTTCAGTTTTCATAATACTTGTAGATAAAGCTTCTGTACTTTTCTCTAAATTATAAGTTATCTTATGACTTTCATCAATTGTGTCATTTTCTTTAATAAGCTTAGCAACACTCATGGCTGGAAGTCCGTCTGGAACAGTAACCACTAATTCTTTTACTGTTTCCATTTCTGTTTTAGCCGGTTCCACATTATTTCCACATCCTGAAATAAGGAAAACTGCTAAAAACATTGCTATTATAGCACTTAATTTTTTTTTCATATATTTACCTCCAAAAAATTATCTTTATTTTATAGTTTATCTATACATATCAACAATCATCCCCTGTATTTCATCGATGGTTGCTGCAATATTAATATTTTCTTTTTGTTCTCCAAGAACAGCATTTGTAAGCTCTTCTAGTTTTCCATCTACAGTATCAACTGTAACAAAGTATTGTGTCTGCCAAAAGCTTATATCTTTTTTAGTTTCATACATATATTGAAGAACTGATTCAAGATATTCCTTAATCATTTTTTTATACATTACAACATCAACATAAGTTTTTGTAAGTATTAATTTGTTCCCTCTTTTCTTTATATCATCAACAAGCTTTTTTAACTGTTCTTCAGATTTTTTCTTTCTTTCTCTATTGAAACTTTGGGAAAAATCTTTCTTTTCTGATACTGTCTTTCTTTCAGTAGTTACAGATCCTCTTCCAATTCGCCCTATTTCCATTTTTCATTCAGTCCTTTCTATGGTTCATATAAATTATACCAAAAAACACATGATTTCTCTACTCTAACCTTAACAAAATAAACTGGTTACTTATGATTTCATACTATTTTTCCTATTCATTTTTATAACTTTTACCAAATTTCTTACAGCTTTTAAAAGATTTATTGAATTCTAACATAGTTTATACTAAACTTTATCTTGTAAATATTATTGTGTAATTGGAGGTATTGAAGATGATAGTAAAATGTATTGATGATGCTCTTTGTTCAACCTTAACTACTGGTCAGGAATATGTTGTTATTGAAGAAGCTGCCGAATATTATGTAATTTTAGATAATACAAATGAAGAAATAACCTGTAGAAAATCAAGATTTCAAGTAATTGAAGATGGTGATTTAGCAAAAAAATCAAAGGCAACTATTACTGAACTTACTTATCAAATTGAAAATAATTTTAAAGATATAAAACAGTTTACAATTAGAAAAAATTCTAAGGGTGAAATCAAAGAAATTTCTATAAAATTCAAATATGAATAATTCTTAAATATGGACAGTTGTTAAGATTAATTGATTTTAACAGCTGTCTATTATTTATACTAACTTTTTCTTATGTTAAAAATATACCTATGACATTTTCCTTATTTTGCAGTGAATACAAATTTTCATATATGCCATACTATTTAATATAATATTTCTAACAGAAGGGATTGTTATAATTTGAAGATAACCAATAATACAAATGAAAATATAAAACTTCTTCATGATAACTTATGCATTGATAAGAGCTTCGATATTGAGGAAAGAATTTTTAATATTGGGGGCAGAGCTTCTGTTCTATATTTTTTAAATGGTTTTGTAAAAGAAAATGTTATGGAGGAGATTTTTACAACTTTATTCTGCATTTCAAAAGAAACAATGGATTCCTACAAAAACATTGAAGAATTCAAAGCCAATGAAATTCCTCATATATCAATATCAACTTCAGATGAACTATCAAAAATAATAGACAGTCTGCTAACTGGTCAATTAATTATGTATATTGATGGTTATGATTCTTTTTTTATTCTAGACTTACGTACCTATCCTGGTCATGATTCCTCTGAACCAGAAAAAGAAAAAACATTACGTGGTTCAAGAGAAGCTTTTATTGAAAAAATTGTTTCTAATTCAGCCTTCATTAGAAGACGTATTCGTGATCCACGACTTGTTTTTGAAATGCATTCTATTGGAACAATTTCTAAAACCAATGTATGCATTGCATATATTAATGGTGTTGCTGATAAAAAATTACATAAAACCATTGTTGACAGTTTAAATAAAATAGACATACGAGCATTAACTGTAGGCGACCAGACCCTTATAGATGTAATGTGCAAACGGAACTGGTTAAATCCTTTTCCTAAAGTACGATATACAGAAAGACCTGATGTGGCGGCTGCACATATAGTAGAAGGAAAATTTGCATTAATTGTAGATAATTCTCCTAATGTTCTAATACTCCCTACAGGCATTTTTGATTTCACTCAGGATATCAATGATTATTATTTTCCTCTATTTACTGGAAATTATCTCAGGTTAATCCGTAATCTTATTTTAATGGCAACTGTATTTTTAACTCCCATCTACCTTCTTTTTGTAAATGGCAACATTACTTTTCCCGCCTCTTTAGACTTTTTAAAACCTAAAGATGGCTATAATGTTCCTATGAGCATCCAATTTATAATATTAGAATTTGCCGTAGATGCATTAAAATTAGCATCATTAAATACTCCTAATACTCTTGGAAGTTCTCTTTCATTAATTGGTGGATTAATTATTGGTGAATATACCATAGACAGTGGATGGTTTACAAGCCAATCCATATTATATATGGCTATAGTAGCACTTGGTGGATTTTCACAAACAAGTGTGGAAATGAACTACGCCTTCAAATTTATGCGTATGATGCTTATTATATTAAGTACATTATTTGGATTTTATGGATTTATTGCCGGATTAATAATAATGCTTTTAATAATGATAAGTACTAAAACAATTGCTGGAGACCATTATTTCTATCCCTTATATCCTTTAAATTTAAAGAAACTAAAAATTATACTATTTAGATCAAGAACTTCCAACAAAGTTCAATAGGTTAAATCAAGTAAAAATTACATACTATGCATTTTATCAGCATATTTCTACACATAAAAAACACAGACTAAAACACTGAACATTAAAGGGGCTGTGGCACAAAGATTAAATTATCCCACATCTGGTATTTGTAATTTTTAATGCTGCCGCCCCTTATTTCATTCCATATATTAGTTATTTATAATAATCTAGTACCTTCCTTGTCCTGAGTAATAAGCTTTTTCTTCATAAGTCCCCCAAGAGTCATTTTAAAATAATTTTTGCTTGTGTTAAACTGCTCTTTTATTTCTTTTGGAGAACTTTTATCATTATATGGCATATAGCCGCCATTTTCCTGAAGATATTGAATAATCTTTTGACTCAATTCTTCACGAGCATCCATTCTTTTTGCTCTAGTTGAAATTCCTAAAATTCCATCTTCATAAACTCTTTTTATTCTTGCTTCAAATTCTACTCCCGGATATATGTATTCAAAATGTTCATTTGATAAAATAAGTCCTATATACTCTCTGTCTACTGCTACTTTCAATGTTCCATTTTCTGCTGTATCATAAACTATAACCTTAACCTTATCATCTACCTTGTATGTTCCTTTTTCTGCAATATTAAGATAATCATGAATTCTTGTTGTACCTGCAAGCCTGCCTGTTTTATCCACATACATATAAAACAAATACTTTTCCCCATTCTTTAATTTAAACGCCTGTTCTTTTAAAGGTATAAACAAATCCCTCTCCAATCCTATATCAACAAATGCGCCTATTGCACTTTGTGATACAACTTTTAAATGAGCCAGCTCACCAACTGTAATTAAAGGTTTCTTTAAAGTTGAAATTAATCTATCCTTTGAATCTCTATAAATAAAAACTTCTAATATATCTCCAATTTTTACAATTTTGTTTTGTACACTACCATTGGGAAGAAGTACTTCTTCTCCCTGATCATCTTTAAGATAATATCCAAACTCAATTTTCTTACTAACTTTTAATTTATTATAATATCCTATATCAATCATTCTATTCCTCCATGCACAATATTTTATCATTTATATGTGCCTTTATTTATAAAATATATTTTATCATTTCCTTCAGTAGTTGTCATTATTTTATATGATTCTTTAATACTATATAGAGTAATCAATAATTTGAGGTACTTTGCTTTGAGTAAAAAGAAATCTGATGTTCAGCAGATAAACTATTCAAATTTGAAATATTACTACGGAATCCCCCATTGCCACACCCGATTTTCTACTGGACAAGGAACTCCTATTGATGCATATGAACATGCACGACATAATGGTCTTGATTTTCTCATTATAACAGACCACAACAATTATCTTATCAAAAAAGTAAAAATGAAAAATAACATATATACCAGATGGGATGCCAGCCAGTACATCAGTGTAAAATATAGAAAAAAACATGATAATTTTTTATCCTTAATAGGATTTGAAAGTAAAACCAACGCTTTTGGAGACATGAACATTGTAAATTCTAAAACCTTTTTTACTGGAAATATAAGCAACATACAATTTTTATTATTATGGATGCTAAATAACCCTAATGCTTTTGTTACCATAAATCATCCTCATAAAGAAATTCAGCATTTAGAGTATAACCCTATTTTAAACAAATTAATCACATCTATAGAAGTTGGTAATGGTTCTCCACCAAATCACTATGTCAGATATGAAAAGTACTATTACTATATGCTTGATTGTGGATGGAAATTGGGTGCTATAAATGGAGCTGATAATCACAGAATAGATTTTGGTGACAGTGAGAATTTGACCTGCTTTATAAGTTCCTCTTTATCACCTGATTCTCTTGTATATGCTTTTAGAAATCGAAGAACCTATTCAACAGAATCAAGAACTTTAAAAATGTATTTTACCATAAATGGAAATTTCATGGGCAGCATTATTTCTGTAAAAGATGTTCCTCTAATGTTTAATATATCTATCTCTGATACAAACTATAAAATCAAAGAAATTCAAATAATAACTAACAATGTGCATATAATTACCCATATTAAGGACCTTAATCTTCATAAAATAAAATATATTTACAAACATATTCCCTCAGATTCAGAGCGATGGTATGTAATAAAAGCCATTCTTGAAAATGATAAAACAGCTATAAGTTCACCTATTTTCAGAAAATAAATAAAGCCGGTATAAGCCGACTTTATTTATTCCTATTTTTAACCCTATTAGGTTTTGCTTTTGGTTTAATCTTAATCTGCTTTTCCTGTTTCTTAGGTCCGCCTGTTTGAACAATTTCCATGAACCATAAAAAGAATAAAACTGCAAATAAAGAAATTCCGTAATTTACATATGGATTAATCTTGTTTGATTTTATAAGCTGAATAACAAAAAGAACTATTGCTGCTGCCAGTGGTATATACTTATTTATACGAACTTTACTGAATAAAAACTTTTTACATAAGCCATATGCTGCAAGTACTATTGCAAGCATTACTACAATATTTGCAACTGATATTAATAACTGCCACATACATTTTCCTCCTATATTTTAATCCTATCTTACATTAAATAATATTAATTTATATTTTATATATTATCAAGTTAAATATGAAATTTTTATATGTTACCATTTTAAATAATTGTTTTACTAAAGTACCAAATTTTATTAAAATAACAAAAAATCAAAAATATTTTTTCAATTCGTCATTTTGTGCTTTAAAAACAGGGCAAAATTTGATAAAATAAAAATGTTGACAAAATAATTGAGGTGATATTATGGGTAAAATATCTAATACCAGTTTAGATGAATTGGATTTACAAATACTTGATTTATTAATAAAGGATTGTAGAACTCCTTACTTAGAAATAGCAAGAATCTGTCATGTTAGCGGAGGAACTATTCATGTACGAATGAAAAAGATGGAAGACCTTGGCATAATCAAAGGCTCCCGCATAATTCTTAATCTTCCAAAGCTAGGTTTTGATGTATGTTGTTATGTTGGTATATATGTTGATAAAGCATCTTCCTTCAATTCTGTTTTTGAAGAAATGTCACTTATAAAGGAAGTTGTAGAACTCCACTTAACAACTGGTAACTTTTCAATGTTTGCAAAAGTAATATGCAGCAATATTTCAGATCTTCAGGATGTACTGCTAAATAAAATAAATACCATAAGCGGCATTCAAAGAACTGATACATTTATATCCTTATCCCAGCCAATAGACAGAAACATTTCATTATAGAAGAAGATTTTATCTTCTTCTATTTTTTTGCATAAAATTATAATTTCTGCACAAAATATACTTGTTAAAAATCATTTTTAAGGAAGTGTTTTTATGAAAGTATTAGATAACATTGCTCTCATTTTAATTATTATTGGAGGACTTAACTGGGGATTAATTGGATTTTTTCAATTTAATTTAGTTGATTTAATCTTTGGAACCTATTCAATAATCTCAAGAGTAATTTATGCCTTAGTTGGTTTAAGCAGCATTTATGGTTTATCTTTCTTTATGAAAAACAAAGCCCTTTAATCTACAAAAATAATATAAAATCATATCTCCTGCATATAGAGTAGTAACAAAATAACCATATACAGGAGAATTTAATTTTTTATAATAACTTTACACAAAATCTAGTTATTTTTTATTTCATTAAATAGTTCTATTGCTGCATTTTTAGGACCTGTCTTTTCTTTTCCCTTTACCCCAAGACAGGTTTTTATTTGTCCAACCTTTACTGCATTATTTTTAAACATAAGTTCAAAAAATTTATCTATAAGTACATCAGTTTCATCACTTTTTTGAACTGGCCCAAAAGGATTAGCAAAATAAGATTCAACAATACCCTTTTCAGTTGTTGTACCTTTTGCAAATCTTTTACCTGCTTTAAACACTTCTTTTGCACTTTCTGCATTTTCAAAATAAGTAAGGTATTTTCCGTCTTGTTCTACATCAGTATAGTTATTGGCATAAAAGAAGAAATCAACAGGGTATCCTTTATTTATTTCTTTATACGATGCAACAGGCATAACTAACCTTGCATTTACCTTGTCAGGATTCATAAATATACTTCTATCTATTTCTTTAAAAGCATATCCCGGATCCAGATCATCTAGTCTTACAAATGCACCTATTTCAGTTCCATATCCTTTTATTATGCCATCTTCAATTTTAAATGTCCCCATATCATCAAAAACAGTAATCATATCTGAAATATAATCCTCACTTAAGCTTCTAAATGCTTCAAGACTCTCTGATTTGCCAGCACCGCTGTCTCCCATAATAACTACATTAGCACTTTCTCCGCCCTTTAGTCTTATACTTACCATAGAGCCATGAATTGGAAGGTTTCCTCTTTTTATCATTAAAAGATTATACAAAGTAAGAGTCATTTTTTTCATGTATCCAAAATAATCTATCTGTTCTGAATAATTTATATATCCAAGCATAATGTCATTTTTCACATCTTCATAGAATACTGTCTGCAATTGTTCACCACTATCCTTAGCACCAAAAACATATATCATTTCTGGTTTTCTTCCTCTTGTTTCTTCACTCCTTGCCATTTCAAACAGATTACATAATGTAATTCCATGTTCCATAAAATCTCTATGGAAATATATAAATATAAGCATTCCTCCTATTTTGGCAGGATAGCAAAACCAATGTTCCTTATTTATTTCAGCATTCTGGAGAGGATTATATTTTACTTCTGTAAATATTCCATCTCTTGTGTTTTTCTTTGGATATGTTATAAATGGAGTTTCCAGCAATATTTTATCAATAAATGGAATGTCTTCTAGTATTTCATACCCTTCAGGTCTTGCCCATTCCATTTCATGTATCATAATACATGCATTTCCTCCAGCTGGTATCTGTCTATAAACCTGTGGCTCATATCCTAATACATTTTTTTCAATTTTTCTATACAGATTTAATATTAATACAGAAAAATTATCATTTGCTTCTGTAAAGCTTACAGCAGCCAGCCCTTGCTGCACCTTATATCTGTGAATAATAGTATATCTTTCAAGTTTTCTCCAGAATAAATACAATTCCTCAATAAAATTAATAAATAAATCTTTATTATATAAAAGGCTGTCAAAATGCTTGTTGTATTCCAGTATTTCTTCAACACTCATAACAGTTAAATATTTAATTATCTGAATAAGCTCACGTCTTATCTCTAAAATATTTTGATTATTAAGGCTTTCACTTAAATATTTAAATGACATGGTATTTTTCTTTTTTATTGTTTTTAAATATATATCTAATATTCTTCTAAAACCTTCACTTTCTAAAACAGCTTCAAAGCTGTTGCAATATTTTGCAGTAAAATTTATCATCACTTTATCATTACTCATTGAAAATTCTTTTTTCATTTTAATCTTAATCCCCCTAAATGAATTATTTAATATTTTAAAATTTCATTTTCTCTTACTTATGGACACATTAATTAAATTATAGCACTCTTTTTGCAATTTTTAAACTCAATTTTTGCAATTCTATTTTTTATACTATAGATTATATTAAATTATTATTGTCAATAATACAAATAACCCCCATTTAAATATATTTTTAAGGAGTATATTATTTTGAATATACAAAATATCATACATAAGCATTTACACAAATTTATATTTTCTATTTTAATATCATTAATATTTTTATCAAATAATTATTCTCTTTTAATCAATAAATATCTATATAAAAATACTATATCTAATATGCATATTCATTATATTGATGTAGGTCAGGGAGATGCTGCTTTGATTCAGGTGAACAATAAAAATATGCTTATTGATTCAGGGCCTTCTTTAAGCAGAAATAACATTATAGATTACCTTGATAAAAATCACATAACAAAATTAGACTATATTATAGCAACTCATCCTCATGAAGATCATATAGGTAATATGAGCTATATTATTAACAGATATAGTGTTGCAAAATTTTATTCACCTAAAGTTATAACTACAGGCAAATGTTTTGAAGATTTAGTTTACAGCTTAAAGCAAAATAATTTGAAAATAAATATACTTTCAAAAAACACCTCTTCAATAAATTTAGGAAAAGATGTCTCTATAGATATGTACTCTCCTGAAGAAAAAACATATGATAATTTAAATAACTATTCATCTGTATTTAAAATCACATATAAAAACAACTCCTTCTTATTTACTGGTGATGCAGAAAGCTTAATAGAAAATAAAATAATTGAATCTAACTATGATATTTCATGCGATGTACTGAAAATAGGACATCATGGTTCTAATACATCTACTTCATCAAATTTTTTAAATTCTGCTAATCCTTCAATTGCCGTTATTTCTGTAGGTTCATACAATGATTATGGACATCCAAACAAAAACACATTGAAAAAATTAAGGGATATAAAATGCACAATATATAGAACTGATATACATGGCAGTATACATCTTGTATCTGATGGAACAACCATAAAAAGGCTTTAATTATATATTTATCTTATTCAATAATTTCAGAAATATTGACATAAAATATCCATTGAGCTATGATAAAAGTATTGTAAAAATGAAAGCTAAATTTAAATTTATAGGAGTGAAAAACATGTCAAATAAAATAAGAACAAGATTTGCACCCAGCCCAACTGGTTATATGCATGTTGGTAACCTAAGAACTGCCCTTTATGCATTCCTTATAGCAAAACATGAAGGCGGAGACTTTATATTAAGAATCGAAGATACAGATCAGGAAAGATTAGTTGAAGGTGCTGTAGATATTATATATAACACTTTAAAAGCTACTGGATTAAATCATGATGAAGGTCCAGATATTGGAGGTCCTGTTGGTCCTTATGTTCAAAGTGAAAGAAAGGACATTTATCTTGAATATGCAAAAAAATTAGTTGAAAAAGGTGAAGCATATTACTGTTTCTGTTCAAAAGATCGTCTTGATATGCTTAAAGAAAATGCTGAGGCATTAAAGAGACCATTTAAATATGATAAGCACTGTGCTCATTTATCAAAAGAAGAAATAGAAGATAACTTGGCAAAAGGTTTGCCTTATGTTATAAGACAGAACAATCCTACCACAGGTACTACAACTTTTGATGACATAATATATGGCAAAATAACTGTAGATAATTCAGAACTTGAAGATATGATTTTAATAAAATCTGATGGATATCCAACCTATAACTTTGCTAACGTTGTAGATGACCACTTAATGGGAATAACTCATATAGTCCGAGGTAACGAATATCTTTCTTCATCACCTAAATACAACAGATTATATCAGGCTTTTGGCTGGGATGTGCCTACATATGTTCACTGTCCACCAATAATGAAAGATGTACACAATAAATTATCCAAAAGAAATGGTGATGCTTCATTTGGTGATTTAATTGAAAAAGGATACTTAAAAGAAGCTGTACTTAATTATATAGCATTACTTGGATGGAACGATGGCGGTAACGAAGAAATATTCAGTCTTGAAGAATTAATTGAGAAATTTGATTATAAAAATATCAGTAAATCTCCTGCAATCTTTGATAGTGTAAAATTGAAATGGATGAATGGAGAATATATAAGAAAGCTGTCTTTAGATGAGTTTCATGAACTAGCCATGGAACAATATAAAAAAGTTTTACATAAAGATTTTGATTTCAAATTTATTTCAGAATTGCTGCACACAAGATGTGAAGTTTTAAGTGATATTCCAGAACAAATTGATTTCCTTGAAGAATTACCTGAATATTCAACTGATCTTTATGTTCATAAAAAGATGAAAAGTAATACTGAAACATCTTTAGAAAACCTTGAAAAAGTCTACCCTGTTTTAGAATCTATTCCAGAATCTGAGTGGACTTTAGACAATTTACATGACAAAGTATTTGAATTAATTAAATCATTAGAAATTAAAAACGGTGTTATGTTGTGGCCAATAAGAACAGCTTTATCTGGTAAATCATTTACTCCTGGCGGAGCTTTTGAAATTGCCGTATTAATAGGAAAAGAAGAATCTATGAAACGGCTTCAAAAAGGAATAGAACTTTTAAAAGCTTAAAATAATTTTATCGAGTAGGTGAACCTCAGAAATAATTTTCTGAGGTCTTTCCTCTCACAGAA
>CAZPRO010000049.1:0-14297 GCA_964588775.1 uncultured Clostridium sp. | reverse complement strand
GAATTTTCTTTTACACATTCAATTGGAATTAAGCGCATAAAATATTTACCTCACTACATCTTTTTTTTAATTATATCATATAAATTAATTATTAAAATAAAAAAATACTAAAAAAGTATTTTTATTTTAATATTTTTTAGTATTTTTTGCTAAAATTTCTAAAATTATTAAATATCTAGAAGATTTTTTTGATATTTAGAATAAAGTTTTCTTAATTCAGTCATTTTAGATTCTAACATAAGATATAAATTAGATGCAGTAGAATAATCTTTATTATTAAAAGCATTTTCTATTTGAGTGAATAAACTTTCATTAGTGTAAGTATCTTTCATTATTTCTAATCGTAAATCTTTAATTTTCATCCAGTTAGATACGTCTAAATCCAGAGCTTTATCTAAACTATGAAGACAAACGTATGAACGAACCTCGTCTCTATAATTTGAAATTACTCTCTTAGATATTTCCGTAGTCCATCTTTCTATTACTGCAATTTTAAAGCTTTCTATTATGGCATCTGTGAACACATCATTTCTTTTTAATGCATTAAGTTTATGTGGATTATGATTTAATTGTGAAATATTTTCAAATACTGTTGCTGGAGCTTTGCCAAAGAAAGAATTTCTTTCTTCTTCACTATAATCATCAAATATATTTTTTTCAGTTCTGTAGGCTCTTGATTGTTCTAAATAATCAGCTTTTTCACCAGGTTGCTTTGAAAGTTCCTTTAATAAATCAGAAGCTGATTTATTGTTTTCTGTTGCATAAATAACACCATCAAGCATAGCCATATAAGAAGCAGCCATTACAAGATAAGTATTTGAATGTGGATTTGGTGATCTGAGTTCAAATCTTGTTGCCATAGGAGAACTAAAATCTCTTATTAATCCTGCAAGTACTGTTCTGTTTCTTGATGGATTTTCGGGAGAAAGACCAAGAGATGTTACAGTACATACTGGAGCTTCAAATCCAGGTTTTAATCTTTTTAATGAATTATTTGTTGATGAAACAAATGGATTAACAACTTCATAGTTTTTTAATAATCCCATAATTGCACCATATCCAATTACACTTAGAAATTGGTCTTTTGAACCATTAAAGATATTTACTCTTTTACCATTCTTTAATTTTAAGCTGACTCCTAAGTGTGTGTGCATTCCTGAACCAGCAACATTTTCAATAGGTTTTGCCATAAAGGTAACATCAAGTCCGTTTCTTCTAAATGTTTCCTGAATAAGAATTCTTACAAATAATTCATTATCTGCGGCTTGGATAGCATCTGAAAATTTCCAGTCAACTTCTAATTGCTCCATAACATGATTGAAATCTCCGTTAGTATTTAATTTAGCACGAACACCACCAACTTCTTTATGTCCCATTTCAGGTTCAAATCCATATTTCTCCATAAGAAGCAAAGTTTCTTCTAAAGCAGTTCTTACAGCTCCCTTTGTTCTAGTCCAGTATTGTTCATGTAATACTTGAGAAGTAGATAGTTCTTCAACTTCAGCAACATCATTTGGAGTTTTTACCCAGAATTCAAGTTCTGTAGCAGAAGTAATAACTACATTTTCAATATCATCAACTGTAATATTAAATGGCTCTAGTGTATATGGATGTTTTGTGAAAATTTCCATTAAAATTTCTTTGAAAGTAGATACAGCAGAGGTTAAGATATGTCTTGAATCCACAGCTTTATCATTATGATATAAAAAGCATGGAATTCTTAAAGTTCCAATAGGTTTGCTTGTTTCAGAATCTATATAATTATAATTATAGTCAATTAACCATTTGCAGTTTAAATCAGCAACCATGTTTACTTTTGCATTGTCTAATGTTGCAATGCCTGGTAAAACAACTGAAGAACCATCAGTTTGAATTGCAGTTCCTTGTAAAAATGATTCAAGATCATCTAAAAAAAGTTGAACAGGAATTTTTTCGTCAGTGTCATTTCCAGATAAGTCAATACCAACAAAGGAAATAAATTTAATTTCTGGATGAGAGTTTAATATATTATTTATATCTTGAGAATTATGGTTTTCTTTTTCGATTGTATAAATTAAATTATTCATACTGTATTTATTATAGGAATCTATAATAAATAATTCACATCCTTTCTTTTAACAATATCGAATAAAAAACAAAAAAATACTTTGAATATTCGGTATTTATTCATAAGAAAATTTTATTATAAGCTTTGAATACTGTCAATGATTTATGAATATAATTTTTACATTAGTGTTATTGATTTGAAAAGAATATATCATAAATTTGGGTTACATTATATTTAAATAAATTAAAGTGGATATAATAAAAAGATATAGTGCATTTCTAGGTAGATTTATTGCTGATAAAGTAATAAAATATTTATAGATATTTAATAGAAATTGGAGTGACGGCACTTTGAATATTAAAAATAATCCTATTGGTTTTTTTGATTCAGGGGTAGGTGGATTAAGTGTTATGCGAGAGGCTGTATCTATTATGCCTAATGAAAACTTTCTTTACTTTGGAGATTCAAAAAATGCACCATATGGAACTAAAAATTTAGAAGAAGTAATAGATTTATCTTTTAAAGCTGTCGAATTTTTAATTAAAAAAAATGTAAAAGCTATAGTAATTGCATGTAATACAGCAACAAGTGCAGCTATTGAAAGGATAAGAGAAAAGTATGATTCTATTCCCATAATTGGAATAGAACCAGCAATAAAGCCAGCAGTAAATTTCAAAAGACAAGGAAAAGTAATAGTTATGGCAACACCTATGACACTTAGGGAGAAGAAATTTAATAAATTGCTACAATCATTAAATACAGATGATAGAATAATTTCTCTGCCTTGTGCTGATTTAGTTGAATATGTGGAGAAAGGAATAACATCAGGAAATGATTTAGGAAGTTATTTAAATGACAGATTGTCTCCATATTTAAAGGAACCTGTATCATCTATTGTATTAGGATGTACTCATTTTCCTTTTGTAAAGGAAGCTATAGCAAAGGTGGTAGGAAATGAAATTCCACTTATTGATGGAAGTCATGGAACTGCTATGGAATTAAGAAGACAGTTGAAAGAAAAAGATATTATTAACGATAATAAAGAAAAAGGATATATAAAAATATATAATTCTAGTAGTGATACAAAAGTAATAGATTTTTGTTATAATTTAATTGGTAGAAATAATATCTAATATTATTGGTTAACATAATTGAATAATGTTCAGTACTAATGTTTAGAAAGGAGAAATTTTATGAAGAACCCAATAGTTACAATAACAATGGAAAATGGTGATGTAATAAAAGCTGAATTATATCCTGAAATAGCACCAAATACTGTTAAAAACTTTGTTGATTTAATAAATAGAGGATTTTATGATGGATTAATATTTCACAGAGTAATTCCAGGATTTATGATTCAAGGAGGATGTCCTGAAGGAACTGGAATGGGAGGTCCAGGATATTCTATTAAGGGAGAATTTACATCTAATGGATTTAAAAATGATTTAAAGCACACAAAAGGTGTTTTATCAATGGCAAGAGCAATGCACCCAGATTCAGCAGGAAGCCAATTCTTTATTATGGTTGCAGATGCACCACATTTAGATGGACAATATGCTTCATTTGGTAAGGTTATAGAAGGTCTTGAAGCAGCAGATAAAATAGTAGCTCAAAAAACAGATGTTTATGACAGACCTTATGAGGATCAGGTTATAAAGTCAATGACTGTTGATATGCAGGGTGAAATAATGGAAGAACCAGAGATAATAGAAGAATAATACATAACTTATGTGAGGGTATAATTTATATTAGGCCCTCATTTTTTAAAAACTAATAATTTTAGAAAGGAGTATTATTTTTGGCTGTAAATTATAAATGCATATTAGCTTATGGTTTAAATCATGAAGAAATAAAAAAAATAAATGAACGAAGGATATCAATGAAAATAGTTACTAATAATGAAGGTGGAATGAAAATACGGGACATTCTTCTTAATAATACTGAAGAAAATAAAAAGTATGAACAACTGCCTGAAAATGAGAAAGCTATTATATTTAATGGATATAATGATAAGGAATTGCGTGGTGAAATTAAATTTATAAGAAGGTTTGTTGAAGGCGGAGTACTTGCTGTGGTTACACAGCAGTCTGAAAGCTGGACTTTCAAAAATTTAATTGAACATCTAATAGAAGAAAGAGAATTTTATAATAAACATAAATAGAAAGGAAAAATTATATGAGTCGTGTAGGAGAAAAAATAAAAGCTGCAAGAGAAAAAAGTGGAATGAGTTCAAAAGTATTAGCTAAAAAGATGGGAGTTGCAGAAAAATATATAAATGAAGTTGAAATGGGAAGAAAAGTTGCACCAGAATCGTTTATAGACAGGGCAGCGAAGGTATTAAAAGTTGATTTAAATGATATAAGTATGGTAGTTACAGATGAAGTTTTGATGGAGGAGAAGAAGGAACTTAAACAGATAACTAAAAATAAAAAAGAAAAATCAGATGAAGTTTGGACAGAGGCCTTTTCTTCTGTTTTAAGAAATGTTTCAATATATGATTATGACTTAAAGAAATTAGAAGGACATAAAGAAATGCCAGTGCATGCAAATAAAATAGAAGGATATACACAGGATAAAGTGTTTTATTTAAAAATTCAGGATGATGAAATGGTTGGATTTAGAATGAGAAAAGGGGATTTAGCCTTTTCTCATATGGTTAAGGAATTAAGCAATAATGGCATTTTTTTACTTGAATATAATGGACAAAGAAAAGTAAGACAAGTAAAGGTACTAGGAAATTCTAAGATATTATTAGTTAGTAACGGGGGAAGTTTAATTACAGAAACAGCAGAAATTAGAGAAGTTAATGTAATAGCTAAACTTGAAAAATTGGAAATAAATTTATAAAATTATTTCCATAACATGGTATAATATTTTGGTATTATATATTGGGGAGGGGTTTTGTGGAAAGGCTGAAAAGATGTTTTGGCATTTTGCTTGTGGTTTTATGTATTGTGAGCAGTAGTGGTGTTAATGCACAAGCTTATGATACAGATGCTTATTTGAAAAAATCTATGTATTACCATATGAAGGAAGTAGATGATTCATTTAAGTTTATTTATGAGGGCGATATTAATAGTGCACTTAATTTAGTTGAAGAAGCAAGTAAATATGGAAAATATACTTACTTAAATGTTACAAGTTGTGAATTATATCAGTATGGGAATCAATTTACAGCAAAAATAACTTATCGTATGGATAAAAATAAGCACAAATATGTTAATGATAAAATTGACCAAATAATTAAATCAAATATAACAGAGGATATGACAGTTTATGATAAAGTTAGGTTTGTAAATAAATATTTAATTTCAAATTTAGAGTATGATTATAATAAGACATCTTATGATCCATATACTGCATTAACTATTGGAAAAACTGTTTGTCAAGGATATACAATGATAGCAGCAGAGATGTATGAAAAACTTGGAATAGAGAATGAAATTGCCATAGGAAAATTGGAAAATGAAGATCATGGATGGAACAGAGTAAAAATAGGCAATCATTGGTATAATGTAGATACTACTAATTGTGATGAATTAAGGCAGGATGAACTTTTATTTTTAAAGAGTGATAAATACTTAAAAAGGTTTGGATTCAGCTGGGATGAGAATTCAGTTACAGCAAAGGCAGATTTCAATTATGATGATATATCTCATAATGCACAAGAAGAAAATATAGTTAAGAATACAAAAACTAAGGTGCAAAATTCTAATGAATGGTACAAATTAAATGGAAAATGGTATTATCGTGATTTGGAAGGAAATAATGCTGTTGGATGGCTCTATGATAATGAAAAATGGTATTATCTAAATAATGATGGTTCTATGAAAACAGGATGGCTTAATTATAGTGGACAATGGTATTATTTCAATGCAGATGGTTCAATGCAGACTGGAATAAAAATTATAGATGGAAAAATATATTGTTTTGATGAAATAGGACAATGGATTAATATGTGATAAAGCAGAAAACATGTTAAAAGGGAAATAGGTTCTCTTTTAGCATGTTTTTTCATATATAATAATGTTGCTATGAATGTTTTGAAGGTGAAAGTTATGGAAGATAGACCTAACATTTCTAATATAATAAAAAATTTACCCAGAGAGCTGTTAAGCAAATTTAATTTAGCCTCCAGTCTATCTATGGATAGTGATGGGAAAATAGAGGTATCTGTTTTGTATGGTGAGCACTTTGAAGAAGTACGTAAGTATGTTAATAGTCTTGGAGGAGAAATTGAAAACCTGGGTTATGGATTTGGAATTGTAAATATAAATTTGAATAAAATCTACGATTTAGCTTTAAATAGTAATATACAATATATTGAACTTCCAAAAAGCTTATATTTGTCAGATTCTAATAGTAATTATTATTCATGTGTATTAAATTCAAGAGAAAAATATAATGTGACTGGTGAAGGAATAATAATTGGATTTATAGATTCAGGAATTGATTTTACTCATCCTGCATTCATAAATGAAGATGGAACCACCAGGATAGCATATATATATGATTTAAGCACAGGAGGGCAGATTTATGATAAAAATAAAATTAATGAAGCTCTTAAAAGTTCCAATCCATATTCAATTGTACCTTCCTACGATGTAATTGAACATGGAACTCATGTTGCAGGTATAGCATGTGCTGGGGGAAATATACCATCCAAATATTATGGAGTTGCTCCAAAATCATCTATAATAATGGTAAAAAGTGCTCGAGGAAATTTTTCTCTTAGTTCTCAAGTAATGAGGGGATTAAAGTTTCTAATTGATAAGGCCTATGAGCTTGGTATGCCTTTGGTAGTTAATTTGAGTTTAAGCACAAATGATGGTGCTCATAACGGAAACAGTATTTTAGAAAAATATATTAATACAGTTGCATCTCTTGAAAGAGTGACAATTGTTACTGCAGCAGGCAATGAAGGTAATGCAGATCATCATGCAGGTGCTGCACTTGAAAAAGAAAACTATATTAAATTTAATGTAGCTAATGATGAAACTAATGTGGTTATTAATTTGTACAAGTCTATACTGCCATCCATAAGTTTAGAACTAATTACACCTAATGCAGTTAGTACAGGAGAAATTGAAGTGGAGGAGGGATATAAGGAAGGAGTAATAGGAGGAAACAGATATCAGATTTTTAACACAGGACCAAAACCTTTTGACGTTAATGGGGAGATAGGAATATCTCTTAGAAGTTATGGTAATTATATTATTTCTGGTCAATGGACAATAGTTTTAAGAGTTACAAATGAATATGAAGGATTATATGATATGTGGCTGCCAGTAATTGAGGGGCTTAACCAAAAAACCAAATTTCTGAAGCCCAATATAAATAATACTCTTGGTATTCCAGGAACAGTTCCAACAGTTATAACAGTTGGAAGTTATAATTATGTAACAAATAGAATTTCAGCATTTAGTGGGCGTGGAAAAAATACTATTTATGAAACTGAAAAACCTGATGTTGTTGCACCTGGAGAAGATATTATATCCACAGCTCCTAATAATAGTTTTGACAAAAAGACAGGTACATCTATGGCTGTACCACATGTGTCTGGAATTTGTGCATTAATGATGGAATGGGGCATAATCAAAGGTAAAGATATATTTCTTTATGGAGATAGGCTTAAATACTATTTAATACTTGGAGCTAAAAAAGGAAGATCTGATATTAGTTATCCAGATCCAGCATGGGGATATGGAGAAGTTTGCTTAGACAACAGTTTTGAAGAATTAAATAAAGTTTTAAATGTAATTAATGAAAATGGACCTGTGTACAGAGACAGCAGGTATTGTGAATTTGCTATTAATAATTTATTTATTCGTAAGCCGTTAAAATTTTTCACATTTAAGTAAAAATATTCATAAACTATATAGCATAGCAATAAAATGGAGAAATAAATGGCAACAGGACAAATAAAAGTTCAATGTTTTCAAGAAAATACGTCGATCCCAGTGCAAGGGTGTCAGGTGACAATACGACCTTCAGCAGGCAACACACAGGCAAGAACTAATTTTAGAGTGGATGGTATAACTGATTCATCTGGATTAACTAATCCAATAAATGTTCAGGCACCATCAATAGAATATTCTCAAAACCCATCTAACAATGCCCCGTACAGTTTATATGACATAAGGATTGAGAGAAGTGGGTTTCAATCAGTTTTAATAGAAAATGTTCAAGTATTTCCTGAAAGAACAGCACTTCAAAATGTTAATTTAGATATAAGCCCCAATAAGGCAGATGTTATAGTTGTACTGCCAAATACTTTATTTGGAAGCTATCCTGCAAAAATACCTGAAAATTCGCAAAAACCATTACCAGCACCATCAAATACAGTTGTACTTCCTCAGCCTGTAGTTCCAGAATATATAGTAGTACATCAAGGAGGACCTAATGATGCAAGTGCTCCTAATTATACTGTTAATTATAAGGAATATATAAAAAATGTTGCTTCATGTGAAATCTACTCAACATGGCCGGAAAGTACAATAAGAGCAAATATATTTTGTATAATTTCATTTACTCTAAATAGAATATATACGGAGTGGTATAGAGGAAAAGGCAAAAATTTTGATATAACCAGTTCTACTGCATATGACCATGCCTTCAATTATGGAAGAAATATTTATGATAATATTAGTTCCATAGTAGATGAAATATTTTCTACTTATATAAGAAGATATGGAAGAAAGCAGCCATTATTAACCCAGTATTGTGATGGAAAAAGTGTTCAATGTCCTCAATGGTTAAGTCAATGGGGAAGTAAGTACTTAGGAGATCAGGGAAAACTGCCTTATGAAATTTTGCAGTATTATTATGGTAATGATGTAGAACTTGTTACAGCTGAAGTAGTAAAGGGAAGTCCTCAATCTTATCCAGGTTATGATTTAACAATAGGTTCATCAGGAGAACCAGTACGTACTATTCAGGAGCAGTTAAATAGAATTGCACAAAATTATCCATTAATACCTAAGGTGGCTGTAGATGGGCAATTTGGCAGTACCACTGAGGAAGCTGTAAAAACTTTTCAGGGAATATTTTCATTACCTAAAGATGGTATAGTGGATTATGCTACATGGTATAAGATTTCAGATATATATGTTGGAGTAACTAAAATTGCTGAATTAAGAAATTATAAAAAGAGAATTTTTATTCCACCAGCTATAGATTCAGAAAATAATGTTCCTAGTTTTTATTACTAAAATTCAATAATAGCAGTCTTTAATTTGTAAATGAAAGAATTAAAAAATATAGTAGGAAAAGTACACATGTAACTGAAATTTGTATTTTGGTAAGCAAAAGAGCTGCTACATTAAAGAGTATGCTGCTTGAAGCAGAATTTAATCTCTATGTGACAGCTCTGAGAAATTTTCATTTAAAAACTTAATTATGATTTATGTATTTTATTATTCTGGATATATAAGCTGTTGTTCTGTTATATTTAATAGAACATTATTAAGATATTTTTCTGCCAAATATTTAGCCATTGGAAGATTCATATCAAGATAATTTCCACAATCTTTAGCAGAAGCACCAGGAACATCATCATTAAAATCAGCTATAAATTTAAACATTTCAGTAAGAAGAGGAACTATATCCTTTGATTCATAATTTCCACTAAGAATTAAATAAAATCCTGTTCTGCATCCCATTGGTCCGAAGTATACAGTTTTATCTGCAAAATCTTTATGGTTTCTTAAAAATGTAGCTGCTAAATGTTCTATTGTATGCATTTCAGCAGTATTCATTACTGGTTCATAATTAGGGCGTGTCATTCTTAAGTCAAATGTGGTAAGAACTACATTATTAAAATTATCTTTTCTTGAAACATATACTCCAGGTACCAGTTTTAAGTGGTCAATTGTAAAACTTGCTATTTTTTCCATTATAATATCACTCCTGTTTATATTAAATTATTATAAAAATATTCCAAAATTTAAAACTATAAATAATTGTTATATATTAGATTCCTTCAAAATTGAACTTTGGAATATAAGATTCTGTATTTGCACCATTTTCTTGGATAAATCCGTTTTTTATTCCTATATTAGCAGCATAGTCAATAAGACTTTGGTAGTGTTTTGAATTTAATTTTTTATTAATTTCAGGATAAAATTGGGCATGAAACATTGGTACATATTGATTCATAATAGATATATAGATATTATTTCCATATCTATTATGTAATATATCAATTACTTTTTTTGAATCAAAAAGAAGTCCTGGAAGCATTAAATGTCTTACTATTACGCCTTTAATAATTCTGCCTTCTGAATCAAATTTAGGGCTGCCAGTTTGTTTTATCATTTCATCTATAACAGCAATGGTATTTTCAGCATAATTAGTTACTTTTGAATATTTTAACGCATATTTATCATTAAAATACTTAAAGTCAGGAAGATAAACATCAACATATCCTTTTAACAATTTTATTGTTTCAAGTGAATCATATGAATTTGTATTATATAAAATGGGAATTGTGAGTCCATTGTTTTTAGCAATTTTTAATGCTTCGATTATCTGGGGTACATAATGTGTAGGTGTAACAAGATTTATATTATTTGCCTTTTTGTCTTGTAATTCTAGAAATATTTCACTTAATCTTTTAATAGAAATTTCAATACCTTTAAATTCCTGACTTATATCATGATTTTGACAAAACACACAATTTAAATTACAGTGAGAGAAAAACACTGTTCCAGAGCCTTTATCCATTGATATAGGAGGTTCCTCCCAAAAATGGAGAGCTGCACGGGCAATTTTTACTTTGTTTGTGGCTTTGCAAAAGCCAATTTCACCGTTATTTCGGTTAACATTACATTTTCGGCTGCAAAGTTTACAGCTGTTAAGGATTTCTAAATAATTCATTATAATACTTCCTTTAAGATGATATATTCATAGTATATCATAGTTAAAAAGAAATCTTAAGGCTTACAAATAATGATTTATATATGATAATTACTACAAGCGTTTATAGAAGAAACATATGATTTTGTGTTTGAAAGCATATAAAATGCATTGAATTATAAATATTAGACTCAATATACCAAATAAGGGATAGAGTCTGGTTATTAAATTACCAAAACCTATTTGTGAAATTATGAAAGTAATTGTTAAAACTATAAAGATTCCAAATTTGAATTTTATATTAAAAGTTTTATCTAATGTTTTACTTATAGAATATACATCTGAAACTTCTGTAGAAAACATTTCAAGCCATATTATAATCAACAATGTTGCCTGAACAATAGAGCCAAATCTATTGGCTGCAAATAAAAGAGGAATTTCATAATTATAGATATAGGGTTGATTAATGGTTAATAATAAATTTATTAATAAGCATAAAATGGTTAGTCCAGCAGAACCACAAATAACACCCCAAAGCATAATCTTTGTTTTTTGAATTTTTGAACTTAAAGGAACAATAACTCCAGAGGCAGATAATGTGTTATATCCTGCATATAATAGGGTGGAAAGTGCTATACCTGTTTTCTTTGGTTCAAAATTATTTATGTTTGATAATGAGATAGAATCTCTGCAGAAGATAAAATATAATATGGTAATTAAAACTATAGTAATAGTTAAAGATGGAACAATAAAAGAATTAATCTCTATTAAACCATTTGTACCTCTAAGCAAAAATAAAGAAGCGATAATAATCATGATTAATGAGCCAAATATTTTTGGAATTCCAAAATATTCATTGATTAAAGCTCCACTGCCTGCAATTATTATTGATGCACTTGAAATAAGAAAAAGAGTTGTTATTATTCCTGTTATTTTTCCTAAAATATTTGGACTAATAATATTAATTACTTCGCTATAGGAGCCTAGATTATTATCTATACTGATTTTGGAAATAATTGAACATATGATTATATAAAATAATCCACAGATTACTATTCCAGAAAAACTCTTTATACCAAACTGGGTAAAAAATTCAGTTATTTCTTTACCAGAAGCAAGTCCAGCACCTACAATGGTTCCTATAAAAACTGTAGCAACCTGAAATATTTTTATAATTTCATCCTTCAAGGTTTACACCTCCTGAAAATTCTTTGTACTTTACAATATATAAAAACTATTTTTTAATTATTCTTTAAAGTCCTAAATAAATTTTATTTACACATTTATTTATTTTTAAGGGTAAATTATAATTGATTTATTGACATAAAACCTAGTGTGGGGACATGTTCATTTTCAAACTAATGAGGCAGAATGCTTTTTCATGAACAAGACTATTGAATGAGGTCATATAGTGGCATGATAGATTGAAATCAACACAGCTTCATGGGAAAACAAGCAAGTTATTAGTTGAAATATAAATGTGTCAGTACACTAAGTTTAAACATAGATAGGAGAATATGAAATATGAAAGAATGGAATGGAAAAAGATATCATACTTTAAATTATTTTTTAAGAGAGAAATTTGGAGAAAAAGTATTTAAAATATCTTTAGATGGTGGTTTTTCATGTCCTAATAGAGATGGAAAAATAGGAACTGGGGGCTGTGTGTTTTGTAGTGCCAGAGGGTCAGGAGATTTTGCAGGTCATAGGCAGTTTTCTATTACAGAACAGTTTAATGAAGTAAAAGAAATGATGGCACATAAGTGGAAAAGTGGAAAATATATTGCTTATTTTCAGGCTTATACAAATACATATGCACCTGTAGAAGAATTAAAAAGGAAATATGAAGAAGCTATTTCTAATGAAGGAGTGGTGGCTTTAGCAATAGCAACAAGACCAGATTGTTTAGAAGATGATGTTTTAGATTTAATAGAAGAGATGAACAGGAAGTTATATGTATGGGTGGAACTTGGACTTCAAACATCAAATGATAAAACAGCTAAAAGAATTAATAGAGGATATACCCTTGAGGTTTATGATGATGCAGTAAGTAAACTAAGAAAAAGAAATATTGATACAGTTGCTCATGTTATTTTTGGATTACCAGGGGAGACCCATGAAGATATGATTAACACAATAGATTATGTTGCACATAGTCATGTTCAGGGTATAAAAATTCACTTGCTCCATTTAATGAAAAATACACAGCTTGTGAAAGAATATGAAAATGGAAATCTTAAATTTTTATCTAAGGAAGAGTATATTAATTTAATAATTGAAGGCGTATCTAAGCTTCCAGAAGAAATGATTGTTCATAGACTTACAGGAGATGCACCAAGAAATGAACTTATAGGTCCTATGTGGAGTTTAAAAAAATGGGAAGTTTTAAATGGAATAGATAAGGCATTTGAAGAAAATAATGTTTATCAGGGACAAAATTATAAAGAAGATTAAAGACTGATTTTTATTAAAATAAAGGTTTTAGGAGATAATTATGAAAATAGATATAATAATATCTGGTGATGATATAAAAGAAAATAAATTAAAAAATAAAGCTGTAGTTGTTATTGATATGTTTAGAGCAACATCAACAATTGTTACTGCATTTAACAATGGATGCAAAGAATTAATTCCTTTTCTCACAATTGAAGAAACATTAGAAGAGGCAGAAAGGATAGGAAGAGATAAATGTATCTTAGGGGGAGAGAGGAATGCTGTAAAAATTGAAGGATTTAATATTTCAAATTCTCCACTTGAATATTCAAAAGATATTGTCAATAACAAAATCATATTAATGACAACAACTAATGGAACAAAAACATTAACAAGATGCAAAGATGCAGATAATATATTAATTGGAGCTATGATTAATGGAAAGGCAGTTGCAGATGCTCTTTTAAAATTAAACAAAGATGTTGTCATTGTTAATGCAGGTACTAATGGGAATTTTTCTATGGATGATTTTATATGTAGTGGATATATAATTGATAAAATTATTACACAAAATAATAATTTCAATTTAACAGACATAGGAAAGACTGCACATATTATTTATAAATCCAATGAGAATATAGTGGATTATGTTAAAAATGCAGCACATTATTCAGTAATGAAGAGTTTAAAATTAGATAGTGATATTCAATATTGTATTCAAAAAAGCATTATAAATATAGTCCCTGAGTACAATGGAAAAACAATAAATATAACATTAAGCAATAATTAAGAAAATTAATATATAATAATTCTATTAAGAAAAATATATTAAAGCCATCTCATGTAACACAAGGCGGAACAAGATATTATTCTCAAGAACAACTTAATCATTTTTTAGGTTTAAAGTCAGAAAAACAGATAAATAAAAAAATAATAGGATATTGCAGAGTTAGTTCACATA
>CAZPRO010000048.1:0-14740 GCA_964588775.1 uncultured Clostridium sp. | reverse complement strand
TAAAATTATATTTCATTAGGTTTCCCTGTTACAACTTTACTATATCACAACAACTCTTTACCGCTGGATAAAATTATATAATAATTAGTTTATATCAGAAAAGGTGGACACATAAATATCTGTCCACTTATTTATTTTCCTTTATTTTTTAGAATTAATATTTATTTTTTCCTAAAAATAAAATAACTCCTTAAAATAAGGAGCTATTTTATGACATTTATTATTTTATATCTGTTAATATTCACTATCTAGCTAAATGATCTAATTTATAAAACCAGCTTTCACTTAATGAATAGCAATAATTAATGTTTGTATCATTATCATTACAGCTTTTAACACCTAATAATTCCATGCAATACTTCACATCTAAATTACTTACATAGAAATGTTTATTTCCTGTATATGTTTTTAATATACGCTGTAAATGATGCTTAATTTCATAACTTGTGTAATTCTTATTTATACTTTTTATTCTATATCCATATATATGGTCCTTTAAAAATTTATATACAAGTTCTATACTTTCCTCTGTTATTTTTTCATCTTCAGCTTTATAAATTTTTTTCAAAATATTTTTTTCTATTCTCATTTTTAATTTTCTCCAAAATCTATCTATTTACTAATTTTTATTTATTAAATATTTCTTGTTGCATCTCACTATCTAAAAATGTGATCCCTTCAATTACATACTTTTTTGCATACCTTCCATTAGACACTCTCTTTCTAGTTATATTTTCATATCCCTTATAATCTTTTAATCTGTTAATTAAAAAGTTATATCCTTTAGGTGTTCCGCGTATATTATCAGGAATTATATTTTCAAAATCTTCATCATTACATAATTTAATATATAATTCTTCTAATTCCTCACAATCTATAGTAAAGCCATCTATCGGTGTTATATATTCTGTTGAAAGCTTTAATAACGAATCCATTTCCTTTACATTTTGACATGTATCATCTATTATACATTGTGGAATGTTAAAATCATTATTTATATAATCTATTGATCTATATATAAAAAATGAAAATACATAATCAAAATTAGGCTTTATTTCTTCTCTATAAAAATTAGCATTTCTTTTTTCTAATGGAATTTTATTTATAAATCTGATAAATAATAATCTACGATTTACAGCATCATCAAAATTTCCAAACTTAGGTATGCTATTAGTATCTATGAGTAAATCTAATTTTTGAAGATTTACTTCTATTAAATTTCCTCTTGTAGGTCTTGCTGTTTCAGTTGAATTAGATAATATAGTTTTAAATTTAGCCTGGCTTATAATATAATTTTCTTCTCCTTCACTTGATACTCCAAATAATTTATTATTTAAAGATACCAGCAAATCATCTCTTGATTTATCTTCGTTCCCTCTATGATTAATAGTAAAATATTCATAAGGTATATTAGATATATTATCTTCAAATAAATCTTTTATAATATTTTTAAATGTACTTTTTCCTGTAGCCCCTGCTCCTATCATAAATACTGCTTTTTGTAGATTTTTTCCTAGCATCTTATATGCAATTAAATCTAGTAAAAAATTTAATCTTTCATCGCCTAATACATTTTTATATACTTCCAATATTTCTGTCATATATTTTTCTGATAATTCTCTATCAACTAAATTATATTTTGAGGTATTCAATATTAAATCATTTCTACATGAAGCTTTTATATTTCCAGTATTTAAGTCTATAATCATACCATTTTTTGAACAGATTATATTTTCATGCTTTTCATGCTGATTTAAATTTATTATATAGCTGCTTGATCTTTTTACTTTATCCAATGCTTCATTAACTTTATTCTTACTATCCCAACTCTTAACTCTTTTATGTATTTTGGTATAATCTGCTTTTTCTAAAACATTTGATGCCTTTAATAATTCCTCTTCACATTTTTCAATAAAATTATTATAAATTATTCTACTTTCTTCATCTGTGAGTTTAGTCCATACTTTTCCATTCCATCTTATAAATTTGTACTCATTATCAGAATTAATAAGAGCTTTAAAATTTCCACCTATATATGATAAAAAAGCCTGTTTATTATCTTCATATTCTATTATTGATACACTCTCATTTAAAGCATCTCTATTTCCAGTTATTTTTTCTATAAATGCTTTATAATAAATTTCGCTTATTACATTTTCTGAATGGTCTAAAATATCAGAAAATCTTTTTATCTGTATTAACTCTTTTACTATGTCATAGTTTATAAGCAGTTCATCATCTTCAGTATTTTTTATAAGAATGTTTGATATAATATCAAGTTCACTAGTAGGATATTCTATTTTGTAATCAAGTAATAAATTTTTATATTCCTTCCTAGCATCAATATGTGAAAACATATATGATAATGCTATAAAACAAGATTCTATTTCATCTAAAGAATATTTAATTTTTTTCAAAAATAAACACCTACTTCTATCTACACTGTTTATCAGCCCATGCTTGAAGCTTTTCTTTATTAATGTAAAACTTATTTCCTATTCTAAATGATGGGAAATCATTATCCTTCAATAAAATTTCGTACATTGTATTTCTCCCCACTCCTAATATCTCCATAACTTCTTTAGGCGTTAAAATTATCTTTTCTTTCATTTTTCTTTCTCCTTAGTTTAATATTTTTATAATTTTTAATTCCTTATAGAATTTTTTATTATTATTTAATTCCTTTTGGAACTACAATTCTATTTAATATTAATTCCATAAAGAATTATTGTCAACCACTTTGTACTTTTTTATTCCAAATGGTTTCTTTTAATTCTATCTGATGTTATAATATAAAAACATAAGGAGGAATCAACAATGACTATTGGTAAAAGAATTAAAGAAAAAAGAAAAGAAAAAAATCTTACTCAGAAGCAATTAGCAGATAAGGCTGGAGTATCTCTTATGAGTATTCAAAGATATGAAAGAGACGAAAGACAGCCAACTGTAGAAGTTTTAGAAAAAATCAGTATAGCTTTAGATGTTCCTGTTGCTTGTATTATTGGCTTAGGTTCAATAACACAAAAAACATCCAATGAATTTGAGTTATTTAAAAAAGCAGAAAAAAATATTTCTGATCAAAACTTTTGGTACGGGAATACTGCTCATGCTCATAAAATTAAAGAAGACATATTACTAAATATTAAAGATATCGCTAAGTTATCAAATATATCTATAGAGGAAATTTTTACTCCCGAAATACATGAAATACTTGAGCCCGCTACTGATTGTGATCCACCAGAAACAGTATTAGTTGGTGGTAATGAATTTGATGGAATAATTATTTCTCATAATAATAATAAATTTAAAATATCAGCTGATGAATATTATAAACTTGCTAATAGAATTATAGAAAATATAGCTATTAATCTTTTAGCTACTCAAACTTATAAAAATTAATAAAAAACTTGAAAGAGGTGAAATTGTGGCAAAAACCAAATATCTGAAGAGAACTATAAATGGTAAAGACTACTTTTATATTCGCTTAAGACATAAAAATTTACTTAAGCCAAAAGACATATATGCTCCTACAGTTAAAGAGCTTAATAAAAAAGTCAATTCTATGATAATTAAACTTGAAAATAATATTATAGAAAATAAGGATTGCTTTCAATCTTTTTTTGAAAATTGGCTATTTGATGTAAAGTTTTTAGTTCTGAAACCTTCTACAAAAGAAAGATATGAAGGAGTATACAGAAATTATATAAAAAATAGCTCTTTATCAAAAATAAAAATAAAAGATATTTGTTTAGACAATGTTCAAAATTACTATAATGACTTATTAAAAGGAGGAACTTCGGTAAGCTGTATACAAACTATAAATAAGCTTATAGCTCCTTGTATAAGATATGCTTATCATAATAAGTGGCACGTCCTACACCTAGTAATTTAGCCATTTCAACCTTGGCGATTTCTTTGTTTTGCATTTTAGCATAGTATTTTTTAAAATCTTTTGGAAGATCATGAACTTGTTTTTCTTCTCTACCAAACCATCGCCCTGTTTTAGTTTGTCCTGTGGCTTTACAACGCTCTACGCCTTGAATAACACGCTCTTGTATTGTTTCTCGTTCCATTTCAGCTACACCGCCAAATACAGCAAGTAGAAGTTTATATGTACTACTTTCTGTATCTATTCCTTCTTTTAGAATAATAACACGCACGCCTTTATCAACTAATTGTTCAATAATATCTATTAAGTCTTTTAGGCTTCTCCCAAGCCTTGAAATTGACTCACAATAAACTGTATCACCTTCAGTAAGTTCAACGATCATCCTATTAAGCATTGGTCTGTCTTTTATTTTTCCTGTCATTTTATCTATGTATTCTTTATCGAATTTAATTCCTAATTTATCGAGTTGCATATCTTGTCTGCCTACATCTTGTTTTGTTGTTGATACTCTTAAATATTTTACTATCATGTCTTTAATCCCCTTGTTGTTATAATATCATACACATTATAAAGTGTATCATCAAACTATGCAATATTAATGATACACTTTTTGTGCTCATAAAGGGTAAGTTTGTGTCACTTTTTGAGAAAATAATTAAAAAATTATTTGTATCGTTAAACTATAGTTTGATAAGGCGTTGATGAGACAATATGTTATAAATAAAATTGCATAAAAAATACAAAGCCCAATTAATATGCATTAAAAACTGGAAAAAATTCAAAAAATAGATTATTATGTGATTTGAGGATAAAAATTAAATAGTAAGTTATGTACTACCTATATAGCACTGATATAAGAATATCTTAAATAATTATTTAGAGAGAACAAATATAAGAACAGGAGGGAATAAAGAAAAATGAATGGAATTGAATATATAAATGAGAAAAATAATAAAAATTTAATTATTTTTGTTCATGGTTTTACAGGAAGTAAAGATACATGGAAAAATAAAAATGGAGAATATTTTCCGGATATGCTTCTTGAAAATGAAGATATACTAAATAATTTTGATGTTGCATATTTCAATTATTATAGTAAATTCTTGGAGATTTTTAATAGTCGTATTAGTAATTTAGTTTTAAAAACAATATTTCTAAATAAAGGTGATAAAAATAGAAAAAATATTGATATTTATTCACTTGCTGATTTTATGAAATCTACCATAAGATTTAATTGTGAAAGCTATGATAATATAATTATTATTGCACATAGTATGGGGGGACTTATAGCAAAATCTTATATAATAAATGAGATACAAGATTTTGGAGAAACAAAAGTTGGTTTATTTATATCATTAGCAGTGCCACATATGGGAAGTGATTTAGCTAACTTAGCTAAATTAATCAATAATAAGAATATACAAATAAAAAATTTAGAACCACTAAATGATATAATAATTGAATTGAATAGAAATTGGGTAAAAATAGATCATCCTAAAACTATATATTTTGTAGGTCAATACGATGATGTTGTAGAAAAGACTAGTGCAATAGCTATTGATAAAATAAAAGAAGAAATTATTTCATGTGACGATGATCATTTATCAATTTCAAAGCCATCAAGTAAAAAAGAACTTAATTTTATTGCAGTAGAAAAGAGATTATTAGAATTTAAGGATAATGTAAGTAAAAAAAAAGATATTACAGTAAAAAAATTTAATGATGATGGAAGATATAATGATGATTTATTTGTTATTAAATTGATAGTTGCAGATATTGATAATACTCTTATAAATGGAGCTAAAGTAAATTTTTTTAATGCAGAGTATTTGTGTAAAATTCTTAATGCATCTCAATTAAAGGCACTAGAAGAATTATACGTGAAAATAAAAGATTTATATGTACTTTATTATGGCAAATATGTTAGCAATGAAATAAAATCTAGTAATGAATTATTAACTAAAATTAATGAAGCAATTAGAGAAGATGATAAATTAAATATTAGCTGTAAAAAGTATAAGGAATTATTTTCTTTAATTTCTTCTATACATAAGACAGGAATGTTACATCAAATGGCTAATGAAGAAAGTGAAGATATATATTGGAAGAAAGATTGTGTTGAAGAAATAAGAAAAGTTATGAATTTGGGTGAATATTTATGAGCATATTACCATTTGTAATTACAGAGAATGATTTAAATTTGAGATTATTAAGGGTATTAGTTATTGTCAATAACTTAGCATATTCAGCAAGAAAAAAGCCTATACTTACTATAGAAAAAATAGCAATATATGATTATTTATTAATGTATCCAGCTGTATTATGCGATATATTGAAAATTAATAATAGCAAAAAGAAATTAGAACTTGAACAATATGAGTATTATAATATGGAAGCTAATTTAAATAATAGGGAATCATTATATAACTTTGAATTATTAAATAAAATATTACAGATATTAATAACTTATGAGTATATAGAAATAATAAAGGATAATGATATTTTGTATATACCATCTAATAAAGGCTTGAATTTTCTTAATTCTTTACAATCAGATTATAGTAAAAGAATAAATTATTTAAGTCAATTCCTAATGGATATACGTTCTTTAGATTTTTCAAAGATAAATAATTTAATTAATAAGTCTTTTGAAAGGATGAAAGTACATGAATGGTAAGTCACCTAGTTTAATATTAAATAAATTAGTTTTAGTAGGAATAAGAAAAAACTATATTGTACCATTTCATAATGGATTAAATATTATTTATGGAGATTCTGATACTGGAAAGTCTAGTATTCTAAATTTAATTAATTATTGTTTAGGCAGCAAAAATGTTGATATGTATAGTGAGTTAGAATTTAGTTGTAAATATTGTATGTTGGAAGTGAAATTAAATGGAAAAATATATACTATAAAGAGAGATATTTTTAATTCTAATGAGTTAGTTGAAGTATATTATTCTAGTATAGAGGATATGGAAAATGTTTTTCCGTATAGATATAGTCCAAGCTATAATAAAGAAGGAAAAGAAGGTTATCTTTCTGATTTCTTTCTTAAAGCTTTAAATATTCCATTAATAAAAATAAAACAAGCACCAAGTAAAGCTGATTCACAACTTGTTAGATTGAGTTTTAGGGATATATTTAAATTTTGTTATTTAGATCAGGATGAGATTGGAAGCAAATATGTTCTAGATGTCAAAAATGGCAGTGTCTTTACAAAGAATAAAGAAACTTTTAAATTTATTTATAATGTTCTTGATAGTCAAATAGCTGAATTGGAAGGTAATGTATCTGAAAAGCAAAAAGAAAAGAGAGGATTAGAGAGTCGATACAGTATAATTTCAAGTTTTTTAAGAGAAACTGAAATTAAATCATTAGATGTATTAAATGCTGAATTAGAAAATATAAATAATCAATTTATATGTATAAAATCAGAAATTGATAAACTAAATCAAGAAATGAAAGGAAATTTAAATTATAATAATGAATTAAGAATTTTGATTGAAGATTTAAATAGTAAAATACAACAAAAGCAACATGCTAGAAATATAGTTTCAATTGAATTAGAACAAAATGTGAAATTAAAAAGAGAGTATGATAAGGATATTATTAAATTGAAATCATCAATAGAGGTAGGAGAAAAATTGCCTAATAATAGAGAAGAAGTGAAATGCCCGGTATGTCACAAAAAGATTATGCTCAATGAATTAAAAAAATGTTTAGATGATAATAGTGTAGATCATTTAAAAAATGAAGTAAAAGCTTTAAAACGAAGAAAAAATAATTTAAGTGACTTAATAGATGAAGAAAATAATAAGATAAGTTTATTAAGCATGGAAATAAAAGAAGTTAGAAGTGAATTAAATAGGGCAGAAAATTTATTAGATAAAAATACTACTGAATATATATCTCCATATGTGTCTCAACGAGATGGATTAGTGGCAGAGCGAACATCACTTAATGAAAAAAAAGATAAAATTAATTATTTTATTAAGCTAAGAAAACAAGTGGATTTGATTAATGATGATATTAATATAGTTGAAACGCAAATAAGTGATTTGAATAAAAACATTGAAAAACTAAAAGCAAATGCACCCTCTACATCTAATATAGTATCTACATTGGGGGATTACTTAAGTGATTTCTTAAAGTTTATAAAAATTAAAAATCCTACGGATATTAGTATTAGTAATAAAAATTTTTTACCTATTGTTAGAGGAAAAGAATATATAAAAATAACATCTGGAGGGTTACGAACATTAACATCTATAGGGTATTTTGTTAGTTTATTAAAAAAGAGTTTAGAATATGATACAAATTTACCTAGATTTTTAATGCTTGATACTATAGGTAAATACATTGGAAAAACCAAGGAAAAGTACTTAGGGCAAACAGATATGAATCAAGATATAAAAGAAGGTATAGATGATCCAGATAAGTATTTAAATATTTACAAATACCTTATAAATATGTGTGATTTTTATGAAAAAAAAGATGGAGATTTTGATTATCAAATAATTGTTGTTGATAATGAAATACCAGAAAAAATTGAAGAAGTTATAGATAAATATTATATCAAGAGATTTAGTTCTGATGGAAAAAGAGGTTTTGATATTGGTCTTATTGATGATTTGTATTAAAAAAACTCCATTTAGGGAAAATCTATAATTAAGTTACTGCCTTATGTTCTATGAAGAATGCCTAGAAAAGAACATATCTCCCCACATGGTTAATGAGTAGTAATATATCATATAGTGATAAGTGGCTGACAATATGGTTTTTCTACCATGAACTGTTTACATTATTGCTGTTAAGATAAAGTGATAAGTGACAGTGTATTAATAATTGAAAAAGATTTGTGATTTATATAATAATGGTTACATAAATGGTATAATTTACATAAAGGAGTGATGAAAATGTATATAAGCCATGAAGAAGCTAGAGTCCATAATATAATTCAAAGAATTTTTACAAATGGGATTTTAGATGAAATTAATCAGGGAATAGCACAATCAGATTTGGAATATAAACTTAAATTAAGAAAAGAGGATTTCAGATTTTTAATATCTAAAAATATATTAGTTGAAAAAGAAAATAAGTTTTATCCAACAAGTGAATTAATCAAAGAAATAGAGAAAATAAAAAGTAGAAAATTAAATAATTCACCTGAAGAAGTTAATGAAATGAAATCTAAATTTATACGAATATTTGAGGAATTACGAGATACAAAAAAATATGTCAGTAAAGATGCTATATCATTGGCTGAAAAAATACATTGGAATATATTGCCTGAGTATGAAGAGTATATTATAGTAAATAGCGAAATATATCCTAACAAGGATACTAAAGAATATTATAATTGCTATCATACACTAGAGGATTTATATAATGAAATAAAAGGTAAGGGAAAAAAAATTAATTCATTGAAAGGTGATATAAATCTTGGAATTGATATACATGTTGAAGTGTATACAAGAAGATGGGGGCATACAGATTCATATACTATAACTAGAACCATTGATGGATGGGATGTTTCATTTTATCAAAAGATTACTGGAGGCAAAGAAGGGGAAGCATTAATTAAAACTTTAGATCATGATTATGTTAATTATCCCAATGAATTAGGAACATTTATGATGCATTTATGGAATAGAGCTGATAGGGACGAGATGAGCGTAGAAGAGTTATCTAGACATTTGAACGATATAGTAGAATGGATAAATATATGTGAAAAAAATACACCAGAAGGCATTGAGGAGTAAACATGAATAATAAAAAGGGCTATGTAACGTTTGCGGATATATTAGGATGGAAAGGAATATGGAAAATTAAGAATAATCCAGTGGAAGAATTATTAAGCATACGTGATGAGGTAAACGAATATATAAAAGAAATATTATTTAAGTATGAAATTAATATAATAGAAAGCAAATTTAATCAATATTATAGTGATGATATACAAAGAAAGACAAAAGTAGGCGGAAGGATAGACATAGAAAAAGAAATATTAAGTAATATAAAGAATATAGCTGAAAGTACAAACTTTAAGAAAGAATTCAATAAATTAAAAGTCTATATAAATTTAGAATTAATATCAGATACGTTTGTTATAACATCTTATAGTGAAGAATTTAAAAAAGAAACTTTTATTCATACCCGCATATCACAACAATTAATTAATAGTTGTTTAAAACATCAACTTTTAATTAGAGGAGCTACAAGTTATGGAGAATATTATAAAGATAATCTTGTATTTGTGGGACCAGCTATAGATGATGCAGCTTCATGGCATGAATTATCAGAAGAGATAGGAATCTATTTTACTCCTAAGGCATTATTGAGTATGAATAATAATAATATAGTCAAAGAAAATTTTAAAGAAATAGAATTTTATTATAAGGTAGATGAAAAGCAACCTAATAAAAAATTAGGAGATATAGTTTTTTGGAATAGTCCTAAACTAAAAATTCAATCCTTTAATACTTACATGATAAATTGGAAGGATAGCGGAGAATATTTTATGGATGCAATTAATCAATATGGAACTATTTTACCTGATGTTTATAAAAAGATAGTATTCTCTATGGATAGACTAAATGATTTGAAAAGTAATATAAAATATAAACAGGAGAGTTCTCATGAGTAGAAGATTTTATATTAAAAAATCATATGCATATACATTAAAGGAACATATGGATATATGCATTAAATATAATAATACGATTGTATATAATACAGATAAAACAATTGATGTTTCAGATGGACTTAGAAATTTAAAAGGACAAGTTTTAGAATTACTTTCTACAACTTGTATGGAGGACTTTAATTCTGGACAAGATGCATTAAGTAAATGTAGGCCAGAATTTTTGGTGATACAAAATATAATTTCATTTTTTGGAGGAATTCCACTAACAGTATATAATGAAGTAAATGGGTCCTGCTTCAGTTTAATAGAAGATTATAATTATGAATCAATTTATAAATCAAAAGATATACAATTGGTAATTGATGGAGTTGATTATACAAGTCAATTAATTAAAGTTTTGGATCATTTAAACAATAATAAAGAATTAATTATATCATTATTAGATAGATGGAGAAAAGCTAATTATTTACAAAGTGAAAGTTGTGACGCTAATTTATACCATGATGAAGCAATCTTAAGTTATTTTCATATTATCGAATTATTTGCGGAAAGCTCTAGTGATGAATTTAAGAAAAGATTAGGGAAAAGTATGGAAATATTATTAGAAACATACTATAAAGAAAACCTTTTTTATACAGATAAGCAGATTATAAATAAAGTTACATCTTTAAAAGAGATTACAAATGAAGTATTAGTTAAAAAAGAATTATCTTTAGCTCAAAAAATAAAGTATTTCTTAAAGAAATATGATTTATTAGATGAAAATGTCTCTAATTTTATTGATTCAGCTATAAAAATTAGAAATTCAATTGCACATGGGCGTATAACATATAAAGAGAAAGTTATCTATCCATTACCTCCATTTTTTTATTTAGCCAATAAGTCTTATGATATTTTAGAATTTTTGAATTTTTTAACTGCACGAATGATAGCAGCTTATATGGGGATAGATTGTTGGAAAGAAGAATGGGAAGAGGCAAAAGAATATTTATTACCACCAACAGATATATTAAGTGAATTTTTAAAACATGTAGATGACTTTAAGAATATTAATGTAGAAAGTTTAATAGAAGGAAATGAATATAATATTACATGGAATACTATATATAGACATTATATAGGTAATTCTAAAAAATTTAATATTAATAGGATTGCAGATTCCTTACAAAAATATTTTATTGATACTGTAGTAACAGAAGAAAATTGCTTGGATTTATTAAATATTTCAGTAGTACTATCGGATTGTAAAAATGATAGTGTTAAGAAGAAATCAATAAATAATGTAAAAGAGATAGTTGATAGAAAATTAGCCACTAGAGCAGAGTTAAAAGATTTAAATAATTATCTGGATTATTATGATTTATCATCACAGTGGTTTAAAAAGTATTTATTTGGAAAGTAAATAAATCACAAGACATATTAATATATCTGTGCTATACACAAAGCTAGCATTATCAGGAGTCTGTAGACATATCTAGACAACACTAAGTGTCTGCATAAAATCTCTATTTTACTAGCTTCAAATGGAATTAGACATGTAGACAGTAATTATTCAAATAAATACTTTATTTTTATAGTGAAATTAGTTTTACACCGCTTTTTACACCGTATTCTTAGGGAAAGTATAACATATAAGGTATTCAGATAAACTGTGAATGACAATATAACATGGTTTGAAGATGAAATTGATATAGGAAGATGTAATAAGTGCGTTTCCAAGCGTCGCAGGTTCAAATCCTGTTAGGTGTACCAAGTTAAAGTAGAAACGGTGAATCCTTGAGGGTTTGCCGTTTTTACTATTTAAAAAGGTGACAAAAAGGTGACAAAAATTTTTTTCTAGCACATATTCTATAAAAGTTAATGTAATAAAGATTAATCAAAACATTGAATCTAATAGGTTGGCTGTATTAATATTCATGTCTTCAACTATATGGGTATATGTATCTAATGTTTCTGTAATACTTTTATGCCCAAGTCTTTGAGAAACAACTTTTATATTTTCACCATTAGATATTAATAAAGTCGCATGAGTATGTCTTAACGCATGAAATGTTATCTTTGTAAGCGGTTTATAATTATTACATGACTTAGATTCATTTTTAGTACTATATTTAGCAATAGATTTGCTAAACTGCATAGATAAGTTTCGGGGATTACACATTGTTCCCTTACTATTTAGCAATATAAAATCGCTTTCAGCTGCATTTCCCTTAATATCTTTTAGATGAGAAATTAATACTTGTGGAAGAATAATTTTTCTATAACTTGCAGATGTTTTTAATCTATCTGTAAAAATTATAGTATTGTTTAATTTATTGTTAATTACTTGATGATTTACAGTTAGTGTATTATTGTTAAAATCAATACTTTCCCAACGCAATCCACATAATTCTCCAATGCGAAGTCCAGTTAAAAGTGCAATAAAAATTGGAGTATACAAAGAAGTATTTTTTATTTCTGATAGATAGTAATCAACTTCATCTTTTGTCCAAAATTTGATTTTAGGTTTTTCAACAGGAATTCGTATAATATCAGTTGGTAATGAATATATTAATTTATTTTTTTGAGCATATCTTAAGCAATTACTTAAAGTTTCTATAATTTTTTTAGCACTAGAAGGTTTTTGACCAGAATTAATTAAATTATTATAAAAATTTTGAACATCAATATTTGTTAATTGATTAAGGCGTAAGTGGCCTAATTTAGGAATTATGTGGGTATTAATTCTGCTTTTATAATTATTCCTTGTACCAATTGATCCAGTATTAATTTTATATTCATTAAACCATTTTTCTATAAAATCTTTTAGCAAAATATTTGAATCTGATGTGGAAATAAAACCTTCATTATGCTTGCTACAAATATCATTTACCCATATTTCAGCCTCCTTTTTGGATGTAAATCCTTGTTTTGTTTTTCTAATTCTTTTGCCATTATAATCATAGCCAAGACTTACAATAGCTTTCCAATTTCTTGTTGATATTTTAGTATAACTTGCCATTTGTTGGTTCCCCCCGTGTTGTAATATAAAATTGACTTTTTTATTATTACTTATTTCAACCGAGAATTCCACAGTAAATTATTTTTGCATTAAAAATATATGTAGGAGAAATATTGAGAAAAGGAGAGGTAACAAAAGAATTTATTAGATAATATAATAAAATAATATGGAGTACAGATTTTATAAAAGTGTATAAGTTGTTATTATTGTTTTCATAATGTAAATTAGGAGGATATAATAATGTCAAGAGATAAAAATAATATTTATAGACTAAAAGAAATAAGTGAAAAATATAACATACCTATAACACGACTTACTCTAGCAATACGTCAAGGGAAATTAAAGGCTGTTAAGTCTGGAAAAGAATATATTGTAACAATAGATGCTATAAATAATTATCTAGGTATAGAAACAACAAGCCAAGGAATGGAACGAGAGTTATATATAAAAGAGCTTGAAGGAAAGCTAAAGAATTATGAGATACAAATAGGAGCTTTAAAAAATTGTATTTCAATGATGCAGAATGTAATAGCATCAGTTTAAAATATTAGAGATATCCACAAAACAATTCACAGGTTATCCACAAAACAATTCACAGGTTATCCACAATTCATGTTTTCACAAACTATTAATGGTGTAAACATAAACCAAATATGGAGTGCAAGGTACACCAATTTTGGGTTTTTACTGCTCCTAAAATGGTGCAACAAATACTAATCTATTAAATACTAATTAAATAAATACTTATTTTAATTAAAGGAAAAAATGAATTGTGACAATTACGTCTGCAAATGATATAATTGAGTAAGATTTTGCAGGAGGATATAAATTAATGAGTGATAGTATAGCAATAAAAGAAAGTTTGCTTTTAGATGAAAATTTAAAATCTCAAGAATTATGTTTATTCTTACAGCTCATAAGATTATGTGATAAACAAACTGGAATAATAACAATTAGTGCAGCTGACCTTATGAAAGAATCAAGAATGACTAATAAAGGCAGAATGCTTAAATACATAAATAAATTAATTGAGTATAAATACATAGACAGACTTGAGAATGTTAATAAAAAATCATCATATAGAGTTCATAGAGAATATTTTTTTAAGTAATAACTTAGGTTATTGCTTATTTTTTTATAAAAAAGTATTGTAAGCGTCAAAGATTTCACGTATAGAATCAAAAACAAAATAATGTTAAAA
>CAZPRO010000047.1:0-14837 GCA_964588775.1 uncultured Clostridium sp. | reverse complement strand
TTCAGGATTATGGTACTACATGGATGCAAATGGTATCATGATGGCAAACGGATGGGTTCAAGATGCTGGTAAATGGTTCTACTTAGATGGAACTGGTGCTATGAAGACTGGCTGGGTTTACACTGATGGAGCTTGGTACTACTTAAATACAGTATCAGGACAAAATGGTGGATTAGGTGCTATGCAAACTGGCTGGATCCAAACTGGTGGAAAATGGTATTACTGCAATGCTTCAGGAGCTATGCTTGCTAACACAACTGTAGATGGTTATGTTTTAGGAGCAGACGGAGCTTGGATTAAATAATTTAATGACAAAGGAAGAAGCTTATTTGGATTATGTTTAATAAGAAATTTTAATAATCAATGGCCCAAAAAATGAGCAGGTAATAATAAGGGGTTTTAATGAGGGGTTTTTTTATAGATTGACACGAATTTTATTTGAGATACTAAAAAGTGCCATAATATTTTATAATTATGGCAGTATTGTTAAGAGTGCCATTGATTATATAAAGAATATTGGACAGATTTCAGAAAGAAGAAAAAATAAGGGGAAAAAGGGAATAGAAAAGAGTTTAATAGCATTTCTAACATATTAAGATGCATTAGAAGGAAGCTGTACCACAAAGATTAAATTATAATATATCTAGTGCTTGGATTTTATAATAATACTAGATATACCAGTTATAATTTTTCATGTGGCAGCTTCTTTTATTATTTTGAATAAAAATTAAAAAATAGGGAATAATATAAATAATTTTTTGTAAATTATATTACATAGAATAATTGTCCAATATGTGGTATAATTACCATAAGAATTTATGTTCCTATAAGGAGTGATATTATGTTAAACAGAACACAAAAAATAACTGCCTTATTGTTGGGGGCGGCTTCAGCAGTTTCGCTTTTACCAACAGCTGCAATTGGAGCAGATAAATTAGATATATTAGGTGGAAGTATCAATAATGCAGTTGCATTTAAAGAAGGAAAATTTTACATAGATGGAGAGCCAGAAGATAAGGAAGAAGATGTTTATTATTTAAGCAAAAATTCCTATTCTAAGCTGAAAGATTTAGATGTAAATTCAGAAATATCCCTATATGGAAGCAAATACGTTAATATTGATGATGGTGATTATTTCTTGGATTTATCAACTGGAAAAACAGATGATAAGGATATGGAAGAAGAAGATGCAGATGATGCGTCAAATAATTTAAGAAAAAAAGTAAAGGAAGATAATGATAAAAGATATGCTGAAAATGACAGCAAGAATTACAAAACATTATCTGTAGTCCCTGGAAATAAATTTGCAGAACCTTATTACAAAACAGCCTATACTCCATATGAGGTGGAAACTGCTTTAAATGGCGGGGCTTCTGAATTAACTGTGTATACTGATGGAAATGGAAAGTATATAGATGCAGATTACAATATAGGCACATTAAGAGTAAAACTGGAAAATAGAAAGTCAGCTAAAATTACAAATACAAATAAATCTGACAATGGTATAAGAGCCAGTGTGTCCAATATAAAGGAAATTGGTCAGGATTCTTCCAATATATATAGATTAGCAGATATTACAATAAATGCATTGGAAGCAGATAGTCCAGTTGCTGAAATTAATGGTTTAGAGTTAGAAGATAAATCAGAATTATTTGAAATTGATAATGATGGTAAAAAGGTTACCTTTAGAGCTTTACAAAAAATATCTAAAACACAGGCATCAGATGACATTGACGGCATAAAATATGCAAAGACTGTAGGAACTTATTTCTTATCAGATGCAGATGGAGATGTAATAGAGCTTTTAGATGAAAATAATTTTTCTGTTGCAGATGGAAAAATTTTATGTTATGCCATAAATGGAAGTGACCTATCAGTACAAAGCCTTGAATTAAAAAGCAAGGGCTCAGTATACTACCTTGATGAAGATGAGGGGGATGAGCTTGATTTAAGTGATGAAGAGAATTCTGTTGATGTTGATGTTAATGGAAACCTATGGGCATTAAGTGATGGTTATTTATATGAATTTGATAACAAGGGAACATGGAATAAAATAAAGAAAATAGATTCTGATTTAACAAGCTTAAGTGTTTATAATAAGGATAATATAATCATATGGAATCCAGATGAAGACGGGTATTCAGTAATAGGAAATTCAAGCAGCACATCAGAAGATAAGTCATCAAATGACAATAAAGCAGATGCTGACACTAATACTAATGCAGCAGCAAACAATACAACTGTTTCTAAGCAGGGATGGCAGTTTGAAAATAACTGCTGGTATTATTACAGCAATAATACTAAAGTTACAGGCTGGTACAAAGATGGCACTGCATGGTATTATATGGATGGTAATGGAGTAATGCAGACAGGATGGATTAAATACAATAATACATGGTATTATTTATATGAGTCTGGAGCTATGGCTACAGGATGGATTAATGATGGAGGAACATGGTATTATCTAAATAGTGCGGGAGCTATGCTTTCTAACACAACAGTAAATGGATACAGATTAGGACCATCAGGGGCATGGATTAAGTAAATTATATAAAAATAAGGGCTGGCAGGAGAAATAACTGCCAGTTTTTGTTTTTTATACCTGTATAGAAAATTATGATGGCAAAATTTTTAGATGACTAAATCGGTAGAAACACATAGTTCTTCTATAATATTTTTTTATTAATGGATTAAAATGTAAAAATAGTAAAGCCAATATTAATTAAATAAAAAAAATCGTGAAAAAAAGCAAAATAAGACCAAATAAGGAAGCAAAAGTTTAGACAAGTTTCTGTGTAGTTGATATAATGAACAGGCATTATATAAATAACTTGAGGAGGAAGACAAATGATAAAAAGATTTAGTAAAGCAACTTCTTTATTGGTTGCAGCAGCAACAGTTGGTTCATTAGTGCCTGTAACAGGTGTTATGGCAGCTGACTATAAGAGAATAGAATCAGAAGAAGGAACTATATACAGTGCAGTAGCATATAATGGTGCTTTTGTTATTGATGGAAACATTGTTGATGAAGATACTGATGCAGTATATTTTTTAAAGGATGGAAAGTACACTGAATTGGAAGATATAGATTCAGGAGCTGATTTTGCTATATTTGGGAAAAATTATATTGATATAGACGAAGCTGATTATTTCTTAGATCTTACAACTGGTAAGGTTACAGATGAAGAAATTTCAGAAGATGCAATTGATGATGCTCAAACTGCATTAAAGAAAGTAATGAAAAAGGTTGACAGATATGATTCAAATTCATCTGAACCTACATTAGAAGCATTAAGTGGAAATAAATTTGCTGAAACTTGGTATGTTTCAAAGGACGATTATAAAGTAGATGGAACAACTGCTTCTACTATATACACAGATGCAAAAGGAAATTACATAGATGCTGATTATAATATAGGTAAAGTTAAGGTTGCTATAGGAAAAGATACTGCAAATTTAACTGATACTGACAGCGAAGAAAAGATTAATGGTGTAAAAATTAAGGCATCAATAGATAAAGCAGAAGATAAGACTTTTTATTTAGGACAAGATGAAAGCTTTATTTACAGAGTGGCTACAATTAATTTCAGTGAAGAAGTAGACAAAGTTTATGGAAAAGCACCTAATGGTACAACTATCACAACAGATTCTTTTGTTTCGATTCAAAAGATATCAAAGGCTCAGGCTTCTGATGAAGTAGATGATGCTAAATATGCAAAGACTGTAACAAGCTATGCAGTGACAGATGTTGATGGATTATTTGAAGGAAATGTAGAAGAATTCTATAATTTAATTAAAGATGGAGCAGAAGTTTCTATAGTTAATGGAAAAATTGTTGCTAGAATCTTTGAAGATGGAGAAATTAAGGTTCAGACTGCTTCATTAAAGTCTAAGAATGGTTTATATTACTTAGATGTTGAAGATATGTCAACTGAAGATGCTGAAAGAGTTGAAACTGACGTTAATGGAAATGTTTGGAGATTAGATGGCGGATATCTTTATAAATTTGACAATGTTGATGATTGGAAAAAGGTTTATAAAGTAGACGGTTCTATGGAAGAAATGTCAATTTATGATGACAACAATATTATTTTATGGTCTGAAGATGATGAAGTTTATTCAATTCTTTCAAAGGGTTCAGTAAACACTGAAGAAGATAAGGAAGAATCAGAAGTAAAAACTGGATGGATACAAAATGAAGATGGTTCATGGAACTACTTAAATGATCAAGGAACTAAGGTAACTGGATGGTTACAAAGCCCGGCTTCAGGATTATGGTATTACATGGATGCTGAAGGAAAAATGATGTCAAATGGATGGATTAAGGATGGAGCTAACTGGTTCTACTTAGGACAATCAGGAGCTATGGCTACTGGATGGCAGATGGTTGATGGAACTTGGTACTACTTAAATCCAATATCAGGACAATATGGCGGAAAAGGTGCCATGAGAACAGGATGGTTAAATGACAATGGAACTTGGTACTATTTAAATGCATCAGGAGCTATGTTGGCTAATACTACTGTTGATGGATATAAATTAGGTGCAAATGGAGCTTGGATTAGATAGGTTTTATTGACTGTTAACTATTAGTAAGTGTTCATAAAGCCGTAATTATATTTGAACCTAAGAATACTATAAATATTTTTTGCAGGTTGGAATTTCTTTTTTGAAATTCTGACCTGTTTTTTTGTGTTCTATAATGGGGAATTAATTACCAATGTGAAAAAGTACTTTTTTGTCGAAAGTGTTTTGTATTATATAGTGACGAAATCAATGTAAGTTTTGTATTATCTTAATCAGATTAAGGAAATGTTAAGGTACTTATCTTAGAATAGAATTGTAAATATTTTTTGATAAAATTTAATTGTATTAAAAATATGTTTACAATAAAAGATATACATGCTACAATATGGTTGCAAGGGAGAGTTAAAAAAGTGCAGAATATGAAAAAAACGTAAAATACTTTATCTCTCCAAATCTAAAGATAAACATTCAATATCGGGGGAAAGAAATATGATAAGAAGAATAAACAAAGTAACATCACTTTTAGTAGCAGCAGCATCAGTTGCATCAATAATGCCTGCTGCATCAGTATTAGCTTCTGATTACAAAAGAGTACAATCAGAAGAGGGAACTATATACAATGCAGTAGCATATAAAGATGGAAAATTATTTGTAGATGGAAACATCAAAGATGGAGAAACTGATGAAGCTTATTTTGTAAATGGTTCAAAATTTAATGAATTAGAAAATGTAGACACTGGTTCTGAAGTTGAAGTTTACAGTGATAAATATTTATCAGTAGATGGTGGAGACTTCTTCATTGATTTGTCTAATGGCAAGGTTACAGAAGAAGATGTAAAAGAAAATGCAGAAGATGATGCAGCAACAGCTTTAAGAAGGAAAGTTAAAGCTGATAATGATGGAAGATATACAGATGAAGCAGCAGCTGCAATTCCATCTGATTTAACTGAAATAGCTGGAACAAAATTCTCTGTTCCATATTATGAAGTACAGTATGCAAATGAAGCTGGTTCAAGCTACACGGTATACACAAATGGAGAAGGAAACTATGTTGATGCTGATTATAATTTAGGAAAAATAAAAATAAACACAGAAACTGAATCATACACACTTTCAAAAGCAGATGATGAAAAGAAGGTATCAGTAGAAATAGATGGAGCTCATAGTGTTATAGCTCAGGATGCTGCCTATATTTATAGAATAGCTGAAATTACTTTAACTGCAGATGCACCAATAACTGCTGTTAATGGATTAACATTAACAGAAAAAACAACTGCATTTACAACAGAAGAAAACAGCGTAACATTTAAAGCAATCCAAAAAATATCTAAAGCTCAGGCTTCAAGTGACATTGATGGTGCTAAATATGCTAAAACTGTAACTACTACTGTGTTATCAGATAAAGATGGTGCAGCAGTTGAAACGTTAGGTGAAGATTCATTATTTAATGTAGTAAATGGAAAATTAGTTAACTATGTAGAAGAATCAAATACAGTTAATACTAAATTATTTGAATTAAAAACAAGCAGAGCTTACTACTATGTAGATGTAACTGAAGGTGATGAAGAAAAGGTTACACAATTAGAAGTGGATGCCAATGGAAATCTTTGGAGACTATACAATGGATTCATCTATAAGTTTGACAATGTTGATTCATGGGAAAAAGCATATAAAGTAGATGGTGCTATGGAAGAAATTAGTGTTTATGATGATGAAAACATAGTTGTTTGGAATGAAGATGATGAAGTTTACTCAATTATTTCTTCAGAATCAACAGAAGAAGATGAGAAGGAAGAAGTTAAAACTGGATGGGTACAAAATGAAGATGGTTCTTGGAACTTCCTAAATAATGATGGAACTAAGGCAACTGGATGGGTTAAAAGTCCTGCTTCAGGATTATGGTATTACATGGATTCTGAAGGAAAGATGATGTCAAATGGCTGGATTAAAGATAATGGTGCCTGGTATTACTTACAAGAATCAGGAGCAATGAAAACAGGCTGGTTGAATGACAAGGGAACTTGGTACTACTTACAGGCTTCAGGAGCAATGAAAACAGGCTGGTTAAATGATAATGGAACTTGGTACTACTTACAGGCTTCAGGGGCAATGAAAACAGGCTGGTTAAATGATAATGGAACTTGGTACTATTTAAATAGCTCAGGGGCTATGTTGAAGAACACAACTGTAGATGGATACAGATTAGGTTCAAATGGAGCTTGGATAAGATAATATTCTGCATTAATATACAGAGCATGAATTTTTAACTATTTAAATTTTAGATTTTGATAGTCCGTAGATATGTTTGTATTGCTGAAGGCTTATTATAAAAACCTTAGCAACACATATTCTACGGGCTTTTTATAGGTTTTGAGATTTTTTGCTAAAAATTACATGAATAAAAAAGAAAGTTTATTTATATCTATAATTACATTACTTTAAGATCCTTTTGGCATTCCTTAATAATTAATAAAGAAATTCCTGGTTTACATGAAAAAAAGATAATGTTAACATAAACATATATGACACTATATAGAAATCTGACTATGACTGGGGGATGGGAATGAGTAAAAAGGTAATAATCATACTTACTGCATTATTATGTTTTAGCAGCACTTCTTTTTATGAGCCTTTTATAAACAACAAATGGAAGGTGTATGCTGATGAACAAAAAGTAACAGAAGAAAATTTTAAAGAAACTACAAATTATGATGAAATTGAAGAAATTATAAGAAAACAAGAAGAAAATCCAACAGATATTCAGTTAGATGAATTAAGGCTTAGCAGAGATGCAGATATAGATTTTCAAGAAGATAAGTATAAATATATAGTACATTTAAGTGGAGATTGTGAAGATGTTGTAATAAAAGCAAAACCTAAATATAAAAGTGACTCTGTTTTTATAAATGGGGTGCAGGTTTTAAGAGAAGATTCCTATAGGGTTGTTTTAGACTTGGAATATGGGAAAAATATAGTGAAAATTCAAGTGAATGATTCAGAAAGCTCTTTAGTTACAGAATATTATATATACATTTATAGAGGAGACAGCCAGTTTATAACATTGAATAATATTCTAATGGATGATGTACAAATTGGATTTGAGCCACAAAAAAGAATATATAATTTGGAACTTGATGAAGATGAAGATTCTATAAGACTGCAAATGTTTCCAAAGGACAGTCATTATGAAATAAGGGTTAATGATACTTTATTAAATGGTACCAATGCAATAAAACTTAAATTTAATGGAATAAACAAGTATTCTATTAGAGTTGCTGTAAAAGATACAGACAGTGGACTTGAGAGTATGTACAATATAAATATTTATCTTGGAATACCAGTAACTCCTGAAGTACAGTCTGCTATAAATGAAGTCCTTAAGCCTAATCAATGGATTATAGCAAATGGAAGATGGCGATATAATGATTCTCAGGGAGAATATATAACTAATACCTGGATATATGATGACCAATATAGGGCTTGTTTCTATTTTAATAATCGTGGATATATGGTTACAGGCTGGTACACCATGGAAAACGGGGACAAGTATTATTTTAACAATCATGGAGCAAGACAAAGTGGATGGATTAAAGAATCCAGCTGCTGGTATTATTTAGATGCAAATGGAATAATGCAGACAGGCTGGGTTTATGACAAAGGAGCATGGTATTATTTAGACAGTGATGGAATAATGCAGACAGGATGGATTTATGACAGGGGAAACTGGTATTACCTTAATGTTGATGGAAGTATGAAAACTGGCTGGATAATTTATAAAAATGACTATTACTATTTAACTGACAATGGAAATGCATATATGGGCTGGCTTGAATATAATAACAACTGGTATTATATGAAAAAGGGAACAGGAGAAATGGTAAAAGGTCAGTGGATAAACCATGATGGAGCATGGTACTATATTAATTATGATGGAACCATGAGAACAGGATGGCTTTATAAGAATGAAAAATATTATTATCTAAATGAAGATGGAACCATGAACAAATGGAATAAGACAATTGATGGATATTATTATCGTTTTAATAGTGATGGTTCAGCAGACATTTAGTATAGGTGTTAAAGTTATGGTGGTTTTATTACGAAAAAGTACTTAATGAATAATTTTTTATTGTATAATGTAATGTAAGGAAAAGACTATTATATTTGTTCAAATTTATTACACATTAGAGAACAACTAGATGCAGGGAGGATGGTATTATATTATGAAACTCAAAGGGAATTTCAAAAGGATTATTTCATTTTTATTAATGTTTGCATTGTTTTTTTCAACAGTTCAGTTAAAACAGTCTATGTTAGCAAAAGCAGCAGATGAAGATGATTCAACTCTTGCGCCTGAACTTGTAATTATGGCAGATAACAATGAACTGATTGTAGACAGGCTTAATGGAAAATACTTGGTACAAAATATTAATATGGGTACAGGAAGCTTTACTGTTTCTGCCAACAAAAGTTATGACAATAGTGATGGAACATGGAAGATTACTAACATAATATGTTCAGATTCTACAATGGTAAAAACAGAAAGTGGTAGTGGAGAAAATAAAAAATATCAATATAATGCTGGAACTAATAAAGCTAATGGATTTACCTTTACAGTATCTCTTGAAAAGCAGACAGATACTGAGGTATTATCAAAGGATTATACTATTTATTTCTATTATGAAATAGATTCAACTGTGCAGTTCAGCAAAATGATAGTAAGTGATGCAGATAAATTATCAAGCTATACTAACATATCCTATGACCAGTTAAATGAAGGCGGATATTATGAAACTACAGTTGGTAATGAAACTGAAAGAGTAAAAATTGATTTATATGATAATGATGGATATTTAATTTCAGGAAATATAACATATAATGGCTCAACAAATAATGTTGTTGAGGTAGAAGGTGGAGAAAATACAATTGAAATTGTGGTAGCCCAGGGCTCTATTGAAACTAAATACAATTTAATTATAACTAAACCTGGAACAGCAGCACTTAAATCCCTTACTCCATCAACAGGAACATTAAATCCTGGATTTGACAGCAGTGTATTTGAATATGACATTACTGTTCCTACAAATGTTGAAAATATTGCATTTACTCCTGTTTCTATAGATAATGCTTCAAAAATAACTATAGATGATGTAGCTGTAAAATCAGGAAGAAAAAGTTCTAACATTTCCTTAAAAGAAGGAAATAATAAGATACAAATTATTGTTACAACTAAAGAAGGAGAAATGGCAACCTATGTTGTTAATGTAACAAGAACAGAGAAAGATAGAAGTTCCTATTTAAAAACTTTAACATTAAGTTCAGGAAGACTTGACCCTGGATTTAATAAAGAGACTACAGAATACAATGTAAGTGTTAATAATAATGTGTCTTCAATTTATGTTACACCTACTGCAGAAGATTCCAATGCTACCATAAGAGTTAATGGAACAAGGGTTGCAAGTGGTGCTGCATCAAAATATATAAATCTTGATGAAGGGCCAAATACAATTAATGTAAGAGTTGTGGATGATGAGGGAAACAGCACAACCTACGTTTTAAAGGTAAGTAGAAAATATGGAAAGGACAATGTTAATTTAAACAGTTTATCATTAACAGAAGGTAAGCTGTCACCAAATTTTAATCCGGACACATATCTTTATAGTGCAACTGTAGATAGAAATGTTGATAATGTAAGAGTTAAATTTGAATCACAAAATGACAAAGCTAAAATATATATAAATGATAAGGAATATGCAACAGGACAGCAGTCTGACAAAATACCTTTGGATTTAGGAGCTAATCTAATCACAGTAAAGGTAATTGCAGAAGATGGAAAATCAACTACTACTTATAAAATTAGTGTCATAAGAGGAGAAATAGAAGGAAGGAATGACTGGGTTGTTGTAGCAGGAAACTGGGTATTCTATGATGGATATGGAAATCAAATAAAGAATGACTGGGTAAAATATGATAACAAATGGTATAGATTAGACATAAATGGTCATTTAGTTACTGGATGGTTCAAAGAAGGTGAGGACTGGTACTATTTAAGACAGGATGGTCAAATGCTTACAGGATGGTTCTATGAAAAAGGATACTGGTATTATTTCCATGAAGATGGAAGGATGGCATATAATAAGTGGTATTATTTGAATGGATATAAATATTACTTTAATGAACTTGGACAGGTACAGACAGGATGGTTATTGTATGGTGGACACTGGTATTATTTCAATGCCAATGGAGTAATGCAAAAGGGATGGATTACTTATGATAATAATAAATATTATCTAAATGATGATGGAACAATGGCTAATGGATGGAAGTTTACAGGTAAGGACTGGTATTATTTAGATACATCAGGAAAGATAGTTTATGGATGGCAGACAATAAATGGTAAGCAATATTACTTTGATTCTAAGGGTGTAATGAAAACAGGTATAATATTCTTAGATGGTAAGTGGGTTAATCTAAATAATATTTAAAAATCAATAATGGATAAATTATAAGAATAAGTAGGAGATAAGGGAGGCGGATGAATGAAAAGTAAGCTCATTCAAAAGTTAATTGCAGCAAGTGCTATTACAGGAACTATTTTTTCTGTAATACCAGGAAAAGCACTGGCTGACAGCTTTGCTAATAAACAATGGGTAATGCAGAATAACAACTGGTACTGCTATTCTGGCGGGCAGCTTCAAAAGGGCTGGATAAATTATAATGGCAGATGGTATTATGCAGACAGCAATGGGGCAATGCAGACAGGAGTAATTCAGATTAATGGAAAGGTATATTGCTTTGCTGATGATGGAGCAATGCAGACCAATAATGTAATAGTAAATGGAAAGGTTTATCAGATAGGTTCTGATGGAGCATTTGTAGGAAATGATATTCCCCTTCCAAAGAAAGCCTTTGACTGGAATACAGCTGGTGATAATGTTATACATCCAACAAATGTTGCAGAACCTTCTAAAAATACAAATGTTAATGATCCTTATGTTGCATATGACCCAGTTGCACCTAAGGAAACATTCCAAGTTACATTTAAGGATGAGGATGGAGATACTCTTAAAATTAAAAATGTTAAGGATGATAACTTTATTGAATTATACACTCCAACTAAGAAAGGCTACGAATTTGTTGAGTGGAATACTAAGAAGAATGGAAATGGTGACAGCTATGATGCAGGTGATGACATTAAGATTACAGAAAATATGACATTATATGCTATCTGGGAAGAAATTGAGGTTACTGATGAAAATGCTGAAAAATTAGGAGTTACAAGAGTTGAAGAAATTTCAATTTCTAGTGAAGAAAATATTAAGGAAATCACAACTGAGGGAGGCACAATAACATTTACTGCAGAAGTATATCCTGTTAATGCTGATAACAGAAAGGTTGAATGGTCTGTTGAAGCTGAAACTGGTAAGGCATCCATAAGCAAGAGCGGAGTATTAACAGCTGAGGGTGATGGAACTGTTGTTGTTAAGGCTACTGCTAAGGATGGCTCAGGAGTATCTGATACAATGAGAATTACCATAAGTGGACAAACACCAGCACAAGATGATGGTACTGGTGGAAATGGCTCTGACACAGAAATTCCAGAAATTACTGGTGATGATGTACTTATAAATAATAATACAACTGAGTCATTATTAACTGGAAATACTTATGGAACAATAAGAATATCAACAGATGATGCTCATGACAAGACTCTTACTAATATAACTGCCAACAAGCTGGTTGTTAATGGTGGAGGAAAAATAACATTAAAAGGATGTAAGATTAATTATCTTGAAGTATTAAAACCAGACAGCAACTGTGAAATTATTCTTGAAGATGGCAGCGTAGTTAAGGTGGCTTCTATTAATAAGAGTGTTGTATTAAATGGAAGTGGATATGAAAAAGTTAATGTCAATACAGCAGATGTTGTTACAATTAATGGCAGCATAAATGAATTAAATATTAGTGAATTAGAATCAAAAATTAAGATTAATGGCAGCGTAACTACTTTAAATGTCAATGAAGATGCTGACCAGTCAATTATTCAAGGTTCTGGTTCTATTGGAACATTAAATAATAAGGGTGATAATGTAAAAGTTAATGTGGGCAGCTTAGGACAGGTTAATGGAAATGAAGTTAATGGCAGTGGTCAGTCTGGATTAGTTGACGAGCTTGCAGATTTACAGAAATATACTGAAAAGGTTGAAAAAGCTGAAAAGGATAAGGCGAAAGATGTTTCTGCCCTATTATCAGAAATTAGAACTATGAAGACTAAATATGAAAATGGTTCTTACATGGCACAATGGGAAAACCTTGAATTCAGATTAAATCAGCTTGTTATAAGCAACAATGAACAGGAAAAATTAAGACAGGCTAAGAATTATGTATATGCTCTTGAACAGGTAGTTTCATATGATCCAACTTCAGCAGTAGAAATAGATGTTGAACTTCCAAGTACAGGAAATACAGTGGTAGTAAGTCCACATGGTACTGGAGGCACTAAATATACTGCAGAGGCTATATCAAGTGATGCACAGGTAAAAGTTAAAGAATTAACACCAGGATTAACAGAAAAATCAAGCTTACAAAACAGAATTGATAGTGCTAATGTAATTATTAATCAAGGCAAGATATTGAGAGATATGATTAATAATGTTAATGATGCACCTACAAAGGCAGACATATTTAATGTTGAAAATTATGATACTATTGGAATAAGCAGTATGGTTTCAGATGAATATTTAGCAATTGTAAATGCATATGTAGCACAATTATCTAAAGATGATAAATTTGTTAAGCCAGTGCCTACAGCAATTCCACAGGAACAGCTAAAGAAAATTCCAGATACATTAAAGGCTGATAAGGATAAGATTTCCAACAAGGCGGCAGAAGGAATAAAATACCAGAATGCAAGAATATCAATGGAAAATAAATTGGCTGAAGCTGATTTGTATATTTCAACACAAAACCTTGAAACTTCTAATGGAAGCTATGACTATAATACTTTATCTACATTAATAAGCAAGCTGAATAGTGTAAAAACATTAAGAAGTCAAATTGAAGTTAATATGGAAGAAAAAACTTATAGTGTTGGAAGTGGCAGCATAACTGTAGGAAGTGCAGAAGGATTCATAGAAGACAGCTTGTTAACAATAAATAGAGTGACATATAGTTCATTATTAGTAAGGTATGATAAAGACTGTGAAATATTAAAAGCACGTACAAGAGAATACTTGGCTAAACAAATAAATTCACTATATACTACTACTGTTGTTGATACCAGCACTGGAGATTTTAAGTATGATTTTGAAACTACAGTTCCAAAACTGAAAGTAACAAAGACAAATGATGATATTAAGGCAGTTAGTGATATTGTTGCAAGAATGAAGGGAACAGCAGCAGTTACAGATTCAATTCAGTTTAAAGATTTCTTTACTGAAGAAGAACTTCAAAAATATACATCAGCAATAAATACTGCTAATAGTCAGCGTCAGGAAATAGAAACAGCCTTAGAATCATTAAGTGAAAGAATAAAAATAGGTGGATTGGCAGCAAGAAGATCAAACAATGTATACACTGTATCAACTTCTGTACAGGCTTCAAACAGCAGTTATGTGGTTGATAGTGATGGAAATGTTACATTGAAAAATAGTAATGTAGCTCCATCATTTAGTGTTAATAATACAACTACACCATATTATGCATATTTTACACCAACTATAGGAGTTGATGATACATCAGGATATGTATTAAGCCAGACTGCATTAGATAATCTTGAAATTGCAGATATTACTCCAGAGATAGAATCTGTAGGTTCACTTTCAGGTACACCTGGAAAAATTGAGTTCAAAAATGCACAGCGTGAATATACAATTACCCTTGAAAATAATGACATTAATGTACAACATACATTAAAAGTTGCAATTACAGGAGAAGTATCTGGAAGCACATATGTAGTCAATATGAAGGTTACATTGATTAATTAATAATTAGTATGGATAGGGCTGAACCCATTAAAAGGTTCAGTTCTTTCTATTTTTAGATGGTTTCTTAAAAAACAAGGAATTATAGTAATACTGTTAATAGTCATTATTTAAGATGATTTTCCTTTAAGACTGTTTTACATAAAAAGTGACAATTTACAAAACATAAATTACAATGTACAATAAATAAGTATGAAAAAGTTTATTAACAGATAATATAGAAGTATAGGCAAATAATATAAATTGACACAAAGAGGAGGAAAATTTTGTGGCAGATTATAAAAGTGAAATAGAAAAAAGAAGAACCTTTGCAATTATTTCTCACCC
>CAZPRO010000046.1:0-14968 GCA_964588775.1 uncultured Clostridium sp. | reverse complement strand
ATTAGCATCCTGTTTTAAGAGCTTTATTGCAGATAAGCCTATACAGGTAGCAGTTTCTTTATTCTCTGGTTCAGAAAATATATTCTCCTCTTCAACCATTCCAATAAGTTCATCTTTTATTTTATCTTTATATTCATAATTAGTAATGATATATATATTTTTCTTTTCTATTATTGGTACTACTCTTTCAACTGTATTAACCAAAAAACTTTTATCATTAATTATATTTAGAAATTGTTTTGGTTTATCGGCTCTTGATAGAGGATATAACCTGCTACCCTTCCCACCAGCTAAAATAAGCCCGTATATCACTCATTTTCAACTCCAAGTACTGATATCATTGTATTATATGTCTTTAATATATTAATTGTGAAAAATCCAAGCTTTTATGTAAAACTATTCTTAATTAAATATTTAACTCTATATTCATCAACAAAAATTAATTTTCTTAACATTTTTAGTATTTTCTGTTATAATATCCCTAACAAATGAAAAACATTTTCATCGCAATAGAGAGGCAGGTGAATACCGTTGAGACATAACTAAAACTATATAACAACAATTAAGCTAAAGAGGAACTTAATGCAGAATTGCAGACTCTAGACAACCTGCTTCCCATTGCAGAAGGATTTTAAATTGAAAAGGAAACAATGTAATTAATCCATTATTTTACTAATAATTCTTAATAAATATTCGATAATTAAATATATTATTATGAAAGGAGTGATTAATTATGTCAATAATTGGTGCTACATCTTCCAGTATTGGATTAAATAGTCTATATGCTAACAGATTTAACCAAATAAATAATGAAAAGTACACAAATTCATCTAAATATTTAGGTCTTAACGGAATGGCTTCATATATCTATTATGGAACTGGAGTTAATAATGCAGCAACTTCCGAAGAATTAAAATCCTATTTGACTGACACAAAAAAATATTCAGATGGTATTCTTAATACCATAAATTCAGTATCAAATTCCAGCAATTCAGACGCTCTTGTTAAAGCAACAAAAGATTTTGTATCTAATTATAATAATCTTTTAAATACAGCAGATAAATATTCAGATGACAGTGGTGCTGCAAGGTTAAAAAAGCAATTATCTGGAATAAGTTCAACTTATGCAGACTCATTATCAGATATAGGTATTGGAGTCAATAAAGATGGAACATTAAAAATTGATGAAGATACTCTAAAAAAAGTATCTGAAAATGGCAAATTAAAAGATTATTGGAATGACAACAATAATTCCAATAGCTATGGATTTTTTAACAAAGCCAAAAATATTTCTTCAAATATTAAAAATAATTCAACTTATTATTTAAGTAGTACTACAAAAAATGAGTTGAACTATTCTACAGCAGTATCTAACTATAATGTAACTTCAAGTTTATATGTCAATTCTTATTGTAAGTATTCCGTGGTAGGTTCTTTATTAGATATGATGTTTTAATTACAGTATAAAAGGATAATACTAAAATAAGCATTATCCTTTTATTATTTCTATAATCTCTTCCACTATCTTATCTATTGATTTATTAGTAGTATCAATTTTTTTAGTATTCAAATTTTTATATACATCAAATCTTTCTAAACTTCTTTGAATATTACCTTTATCTCTTAATCCCTTTTTCATATCTCTACTTATTCTTTTTATAAGTTGTTGTTTCGTAGTAATTAAAGTTATTTTATACACTTGTACATTATTCAAATTGAGCCTTTGTAATATGTTTTGCATGATTTCATCTGTTGGAATAACCCAATTAAATACAACATATCTACTTGTTGTGTTCTTCAAAAAATTATTAATAATATATGTAATATTATCTAAAACCATTAATTTATTTTGGTTACTAACAACAACAGGATTCATCATCCAACAGTTATCTCCATCCAGCCAAAAAGAGTTTTGTAGTCTTTTATATAAACTTTTGCAAACAGTAGTCTTTCCAACTCCCATTACTCCATTTATAATTATTAATTTTTTTTGCAAAACATCCCCTCCACTCTTTTGTATCTCTTGAATAAAATTTTATCTGCTTGTATGTTTTTTCTTAATTTTAGTTTACTTAATCACAATTTTTTAAATATTCTCTCCTTCTTACCTTTTACTTATGCTACAACCCCTGATATTATTATCCCAATTGCTATCATAAATCCAGCAATTACTATTGCTACTGCCATATTCTTATTCTTTAATTCTTCATTAAAATCAATTTTAGTAATAACTTTATCAAATACACAGTATCCTGTAATTAAAAGTACTATTCCTACAATTCCAAAAATCACACTTAACATGGCATTAAATAATATTTCATTCATTATTCCATTCCTCCTAATTATTTTATTTAATATATGTAGGTATATATATTGCATTTTTATTAGTAATAATATTTCCCATTCTTGTATATAATCCAGCACATCTACTTCTAGCTATATATGCTCCTATTATTGGAAACTGATATTCTTCTCTTTTTCCACATACATTATATAAGTCCATATATATAGGTCTTATATTACACCTATCTTGAAAAATAAAATCTTCATAATCATAATCATAATCATTTTCCTCATAACTCATTATAATATCTTGTCCTTCTCTTCCAAGATAGGATTTTATAATATAATCACTTGATAAATTTCTATCTCTCTCCAAGGTTGTATATGGAATATATTGGGTTATAAATTTTTCTTCATTTTGAGAAAGTATTTCTTTACCTATAAGCTCATAAAGCAAAGCAAAAAATACCTTTGATTGAGTTATCAATGTATGTCCTGGATTAATCATATAATCCTTTTTATTTAAAGCATCTATTAAGGGATGCATCTCTTCTTCATTATAAAACCAGTCTAAGGGATAATATCTATAAATTGCATCTATTTTTTGATCATACAAAAAAATTTCATTACCATCCGTCTTTAAATCATATATATTACCAAAAATAACATTATACTTTTCAAATTCTCTTAGTAATTCTGCAATAATACTGGTATTATATATATCTTCATAATGCCATGAAGTAACTACTGCAATATTTTTTACGTTTCGCTTTCTGTTTAATTTTTGGATTATAGATTCTAATGCTTCTTTTATATTTTTCCTTAGATTTTCATTGGGATCCAAATAATCTACCAGATATTTATATTTTATAAATCTGTTAATACCTAATGCTTCTATTATCCCTGCAGGTGTTTCAGAATTAAATTCAAGAAGTTTTAATTTTTTATTATTATCAATTGCCAAATCAATTCTTCCAAGAGCACATATGTCATCAACATAATTCTGCATTACTATTTTATATAGCTTTTCAGGTATTCCTAAAATAGGTCCAAAACTTTCAATATTTTTTTGTATATGGGGATATATTTTTCTAATAAGATTACTAAAATGTTCACATACATAAATAATTTCTTCATATAAATCCTTTGTAACTGTTAGATAGTCTAAAGAAATAGCCCTTTCATTTTTAGTATATTCACCAGTAAAATTATATTTAAAAGCAATATATTCACTTAATTCCTCATATATATGTGAGTCATTATTATTCTTATGTAATTGTATAGGAAATTCATCTATTCCTATAGGACACATCCATGTATAATTATCATCAGTTAAAAAGTTAGTACTCCATCTTACTAATATACCCTGTACACTTTTGTCCATCATATACATTCCAAAATTACCATATGCCAGCATTGGAATATTTGTATTATTAACATCTGGTGCATATGTATAACATGGCTTCATATGAATAAATTCCTGAACTATATGCATCTTTTTGCTGTGTTCAATTTCTCTTAATTGAGTTTCCCATAACTCCTGACTAAAAGCATTTCCAATATAGACTTCTTCACTATATCTCCCTAAAGACGATTTAACCACATAATTATTTTTTAAATTAAATACATCTATTAAATTATTTTTATCCAAAATTTCAGTATAGGGAATACATTCTTTTATAATTCTTTTTTCTTGTACAGATAAAAGATTAGAATCTTCCTTTACTAAATCCCACAAATAAGCAAAAATCCCCTTGGATTGTATAGCTATTACTCTTGGGTCATTTATTATCTTTACTGTTCCCATATGAAAACACTTTAAAATTTCTTCTATATTTCGTATCTCATAAAAGAATTCTGTTGGAAAAAGTCTGAATATAACTTTTATATTTATACTAGAATATGCATAAACCTTATTATTTTGAACACTTAAATTATCAGGACCTACAGGTATAACATTAATATTTTTTTCTTTTAATAATGTCTTAAAATAATAACTATGATGTAATTCCTCATAATGACATGGATCAATTAAAAAACCAATATTATTATTTTCTTTGGAATATTTTTTGCAGATATTTTCAAATTCTTTTACAATACCTTCAATAAAACCTTTATTTGCATTGCCACTGAATTGAAGTTTCTCAGCTAAATGAATTTCTTTCTGACCACAGGGTTTATCATAATTAAATTCAGCAAATTTTATTCTAGTGCAATTATCAATAAATGTATCATATCTTGTCCAATACATTGGTGATATTGGCTGTTTAACATTGAAAATTTGCTCCTTATACTTAAAATCATCAAAATACTGTAAAACCCGCTTATGTTTTTTTGTGCAATTATTTAATATATCCATGCATATTTTATTGATTTTTTCACTATAAAAAACCATATCATTATATAAATTTCTGTCTATATAATAAGGTATCTGTGAATGAACATATTCTTCTCCCAAAGAGCTTACCATATAATTATTAAATAAAATTTCTTCTGTGTATGTTATTTGATCTTTCATTATTGTTATCCTTTAGCTTGAAAAATGGCCGCCTTTTACTCTTGAATATCCTGAAGATTTTTTTGATTTACTAGTATTGCTCTTCTTATTTGATTTTGAATTGGAGTCAGAATCATTTCCATCTTCACTAGAAAAAGTTTTCAAATTTTTATTTTTAACAGAAGATGTTCTCCATAATGTCCTTCTATGATATGTTGCTCCACTACTTGTAGTTGTTGATTTTTCCTCTTTCACAAGATTATCATCTTGTAAAGATTCCTTATCTGAACATCCTATCATATGTATGGGTACAGTTACTGCAAAAGCAGCTGTTACAGCTGCAGAAAGAGCCCTTTTTTTATTCTTTCTTAGTGTTTTTTTCATGCAATCCATTATTAATCCACCTTTATTATTTCAATATAAATATGATCTTTTATATATTCTATAACTTCCTCTAGGTCTTCCTTTATTGACTTGGATATTATTGTCAATTTATTATAACCTAAACTTTTAATCATATCTATATCTGGAATATCATCTTCTCCAATTCCATATTGATTATTAAGTTTATTTATAATATCTTCTTCAACCTCATCCTTATATCTATTGTAATCAAATAACATTACATAATTCCTTGGTTTAATATTATTCAATCGCATTGAAACATTTATAAAATCACTTATATCATGTTTATTCCCAATAATTCCATATTCATTAAACATTATATTTAGATTTAGAATAGGTTTAATATTAAATTCATTATTAATTTTTAATGCTAGATTAATAATTTTACTAAACGGCATGTCTACTATACAAAATGCTTTTTCAGATATTTTATCTAGTACAATATTTAGTATTTCATTATCCACAGAATTATTATATGGATATAATTTAAAATTATCATATGTTTGTAATGATACAAATGGTGTACTTCTAAAAAAACCTCTAAAATATCCAAGATTTTCCTTCCATTTTCTATACAATTCTATTAAATTAACGTCATATAAATTCATTATATTTACCTTTCATACACAACTGAATAAATTCCATTTAATGATATATACTGTTTATATCCGTCACTACTCATAAATACAAAATAATCCGGACTACATTCATCTTCGCATACTTCTCCATTAAATACCATTTCAGGTTTTGATGCCTGCCAAGAATCAATAGTTAGATATATATTTATTTCTTTTGAAAAACCAGTAAAACTGTATTGCATTTTATATATAAATGCAAAATTATTTCTAGTTGAAAAAATCTGCCTGTAATCTTTTCCATCCAAAGGTGTATCTATTGCTACTAATCCATTATATAAATTTATAAGTGCTCCCTCTAAAATCTCTTGAGGTGTATCATTACACCATTGATTATAATTTTGATAAATGTATATTTCCATAAATATCTCCTAAATAGTATCCATTTTTTATATTATATCACTATATATTTCTTTTTTAAAATAAATAATAATTATTGACACTAAATAATTATTATAATATACTATTTTTAACAAAATTAGTTTTTTATTAAAGGGGAGTAGTCAAAAATATATTATCAACATTCGCGGCTTATGCCTGGTAATATATACCCATGAGGTGATGAGACTTTTAATATAATTTCTTAATGAAATTATATTAAAAGTCTCATCTTTTTTATAAACAGTTTTTATCCTAATTCCATTAGTTGTATACTGCAGTTACAATTAATTTTAACATAAACAAATCAACTTTATATAAAGAAAGGAATGCTTTATTTATGGATAATTTTTTTAACAAATCTATTGATGACTGTCTAAAAATATTAAATTCATCCTTTAAAGGACTTACTACTGAAGATGCACAAAATATTCTAAATTCAGTTGGAGCAAATACCTTAAAAGAACAAAATAAAAAAAGTATTTTTTCTATTTTTATAGAACAGTTTAAAGATTTTCTTGTTGTCATTTTAATAATTGCAGCTATTGTATCTGCTCTTACAGGCAATGGTGAAAGTGCTATTGTAATAATTTCTGTAATAACATTAAACTCATTTCTTGGCACATTCCAGTATATTAAGGCTGATCAATCCCTTAACAGCTTAAAAGCACTTTCTTCTCCATGTGCTAAGGTTATTCGTGATGGTATAAAGGTTGAAATTGATTCAAAAGAAGTAGTTCCTGGTGACATTATGCTTCTTGAAGCTGGAGACCTTGTTGTTGCTGACGGACGATTAATTGAAAGCTTTTCACTTAAAGTTAATGAAAGCTCCCTCACTGGCGAATCAGAAGTCATCGAAAAAAACTGTAAAACTCTAAATGAGAATAACATTCCTTTAGGGGATCAAAAAAATATGGTTTTTTCCAGTTCCCTTGTCACTTATGGACGTGCAACAGTACTTGTTACAAAGACCGGCATGAATAGCCAACTGGGAAAAATAGCATCCTTAATGGAAATAACTCAAGAAAAATCAACCCCTTTGCAAATATCTTTAGATGAATTTTCAAAAAAACTTGCTTTTGGAATCATTGCTATTTGTATATTAGTATTTGGCTTAAGTATGTATCATGGTACAAATGTCCTTGATTCATTAATGTTTGCTGTTGCTCTTGCTGTTGCTGCCATTCCTGAGGCTTTAAGTTCAATTATTACAATTGTACTTGCTATTGGAACTCAAAATATGGCTGCTGAAAATGCAATTATAAAAAAATTGAAAGCGGTTGAAAGTTTAGGCTGTGTTTCAATAATATGTTCAGATAAAACTGGTACTCTAACACAAAATAAAATGACTGTTCAAAAATTATTTGTACACAATGAACTTATTGACAATAAATCTTTAAATATGGACAATCCTTCTGAGAATTTTTTATTAAAAAGTGCTGTTTTATGCAATGATGCAACATCACTAGATGATAACTTAATTGGTGACCCTACTGAAATTGCTTTAACTAATTTAGGACATATTTATTCCATAAACGAACTTATATGTCGTGAAACATATCCTAGACTTGATGAAATACCATTTGATTCTGATAGAAAATTAATGAGTACCCTTCATAATATAAATGGAAAAATATACATGATAACTAAAGGTGCTTTAGATGTAATTTTAGAAAAAGTCACCTATATAGATTGTGGAAATGAAATAAAAAATTTTACTGAACTTGATAAAAATAATATTATAAATATCAATAAGGAATTATCTGTACAAGGTTTAAGAGTTCTGGCCTTTGCATACAAGGAAATGAATTCTGCTTCTCTTCTATCATTGGATGATGAATATGGCTATACTTTTCTTGGACTAATATCAATGATTGATCCACCAAGAGAAGAATCAAAAGAAGCTGTAGCTAATTGTATTAAAGCTTCTATAAAACCAATAATGATTACAGGAGATCATAAAATTACTGCTTCAGCTATTGCAAAAGAAATAGGAATAATGACAGAAAATGATATAGCTATAGATGGATTAGAATTAGACAAAATGTCAGACCATGATTTGGATGCAAAATTAGATAATATATCTGTTTATGCAAGAGTATCTCCAGAACACAAAATAAGAATAGTAAACGCATGGCAAAAAAGAAATAATATTGTAGCTATGACAGGTGATGGAGTTAATGATGCTCCAGCACTAAAAAAGGCTGACATAGGAATTGCAATGGGTATAACAGGAACTGAAGTTTCCAAAGACGCTGCTTCAATTATATTAACAGATGATAATTTTGCGACTATCATTAAAGCTGTTGGAAATGGAAGGAATATATATTCTAATATAAAGAATTCAATAAAGTTTCTTCTTTCTGGTAATATATCTGGTATATTAAGTGTTCTTTATGCTTCTTTATTAGGTCTTTCAGCACCCTTTGCTCCTGTGCACTTATTATTTATAAATTTATTAACAGACAGCCTTCCAGCAATAGCCATAGGAATGGAAAAATCCAGTCAAAATGTATTAAACGAAAAACCAAGAAACATTAAAGAATCCATTCTTACAAAGGATTTTTTAATAAGCATTTTAATTCAAGGTTTAATAATGGGAATATTCACTATGCTTTCATATTATGCAGGATTAACTTCCGGCTCAACTGGTACTGCAATGACAATGGCCTTTACTACTTTGTGTATTGCAAGATTATTTCATGGATTTAACTGTCGTAGTAAAGATTCTATTCTTTCCATTGGATTATTCAGCAATATATATAGTATACTAGCCTTTATTATAGGAATATGTTTAATAAACCTAGTTCTTTTTATTCCATTATTCCAACAGTTATTTCAAGTTACTCCTTTGTCTAATAAGAATATAATGCTGATTTATTTATTTGGTTTTCTACCAACTCTTATTATACAATCTGCAAAAATAGTACAATCTTACTGTAAACAAACATACAGTCATAAAAATCAATTTCCTAATAAAAAATTACAACAAATAAACAGGTTATAATTTTTTCATTACTACAGTTTTATATAAAAATTATTAGTTTATAAATATATCTGTCCCATTGAGAACTATTTATTTTCAGAATAGATTGAACAACAATAAAACCTCAATGGTGGCAGGTATATTATTTTTATTGACTGTATTAAAACATATAAAAAATATTATTCATAGGATTATTTCTAATAATATAAAGTTATTTTTTTGCTATAATATATATTATTATTTAATTATATAGAGGAGATGAATAAAAATGGAAATATTGTATTATAATAATCCATATATAAAAAGTTTTACTGCTTCTATTGAAGATATAAAAGAAGATATTGACGGAAAAGTTATTGTAACCTTAAATGAAACATATTTTTTCCCAGGCGGAGGAGGACAATGGTGTGATACAGGAAAAATAGAAGATTCTAAAGTTTTAAATGTTTATGAAGATAAGGGTAAAATTTATCATGTTTTAGATAAAGCACCATCTAAAAGAAACAACTTATTTTGTACCATTGACTGGGAAAGAAGAATGGACGGTATGCAGCAACATCTAGGCCAACATGTTTTATCAGGCTGTTTCTTTAATTTATTTCACGCCAATACTTTTGCAATTCACTTAGGTTCTGATATAAGTACCGTTGATATATTAGGCAATCTTACAGAAGAACAAATTCGTCAGGCAGAAATCCTTGCAAATAAAGTAATAGAAAATGATATAAAGGTATTTTCCTTCATCCCAACTGAAGAAGAATTGCAAAAACTCACCTTAAGGCGAGCTCTGCCTAACACTGAAGAAGATATAAGAATAGTACATATAGAAAATTTTGATATTAATGCATGCTGTGGTCTTCATCCTGCATCAACAAAAGATCTTAGAATGATTAAAATAAAAAGATTCACAAAACATAAGGAAGGAACTAGAATTGAATTTTTAGCTGGTAACAGAGCTGTTTATGATACATTAAAAAAGGATGAATTATTTACACAAATATGTAATTACCTAAGCTGTAATGAAAATGAAGCCTTAAACAGCATAAAAAATTTGAACAATGAATTGAAAACCTCAAATGAAATTAATAGAAACTTAAATTCACTTTTATCAAAATACCAAGCAGAAGAATTACTTAATAATGCAGAACAAATAAAAGACCTTAAAGTAATAAAGCAAACCTTTGATGGTAATATTAAGTACATCAATAATCTTACTTCAAAATTAGTTGAAAATGAAAACACTATTGTACTTATGGGCATAAAAAATGGCAGCAAAGCAAATTTATTATTTGCCTGTTCTAAAAATATAAATCACATAAAAATGAATGAATTATTTAAAGATTCCATTAATATTATTGATGGTCGTGGAGGCGGCAGTCCTTTTCAGGCACAAGGTTCTGGAACTAAACCTGAAAATTTAGAACAAGCCTTAAATACGGCAGTAAATAATCTAAAACAAATTATATACAGTTAATTAGAAACCACCTATTAATCTACACTTTGATCCTCATATAGTAAATAATATACAAATACATTTACTATATCTGGATCAAACTGCTTTCCTGCATTTCTTTCTAATTCTTTTATAGCTTGTTCTTTTGTTATTTTTTTCTTATAAACACTATCACTTGTCATAACATCATAGGCATCTGCAACAGCTACTATACGTGCTATAAGTGGTATTTCTTCTCCACTAAGATTTAGCGGGTATCCTTTTCCATCCCATCTTTCATGATGAGCAAGAACTCCTCGAGCTACACTTTCCAAATGATTCGCTGCACGTATTATACGATATCCTTTTTCTGCATGACTTTTCACAATTTCAAATTCTTCATCCGTTAAATTTTCTTTCTTTAACAATAGTCTATCATCGATTCCTACCTTGCCAATATCATGCAGTTTAGCAACAAGAATAAGTTCATCCATAACAGACAAAGGTAATGACAGTTTTCTGCCAATAATATTTGCATACTTTACTACTCTTTTGGTATGTGCTTCAGTTTCTAAGCTTTTCTCTTCTAATGTAGTTTGAAGCGAACTAATTACAGAACTTTTTAAACTTTTTCCCTGAAGTATTTTCTGCCTATATACTTTTTCCTCAGCTTCTTTTAAAGCTTCATAAACAGATTTATTATAATCATAAATAATTGAAGTTCCTAATGAAATACTTAAATCTACTAATCCATTTTTATATTCTTTACATTTATTAAAAATTCCCTTTATTACACTTTCACATTGATAATCTGTTGTATTAGGCATTAAAATCACAAATTCATCTCCACCAATTCTAAATACCATTCCATTATCCGGGCATAACTCAGTTAAAACCTCAGTTATCATAATCAGCAGATTATCACCTTGAGCGTGTCCTAATGTGTCATTTACAAGCTTTAATCCATTAGCATCTCCCATAATAACTCCTATTGGGAAGTTTTCTTCCTTCATAATTTTCTCTGCTTGTTCTTCAAAACAGGTTCTATTAAAAACCTTGGTTAAAGCATCTGTATAGCTTAAATCTTTTAACTTATTTTCTATTTTTTTTCTCTTTGTAACATCTACAATTACACCTGCTATCCCCTTTATTTTATTATCATCATCTATTACAGGAGATTTAATAATTTGTGCTATTACTTCTTTTCCATTAGTATTTAAAGTTATTTCTCTTGTTACAGTTTGCTTGGTTTGTATTATTTTTTTGTCATCCTTAGCAACTTGTTCTACTTTGTTAATATATTTATTAAGTTTTTTATTGTTACTCTCTTCCAAATCTTGTGGTTGATTTTTAAAAATCATATTGTAATTCTCATTTGTATAAACATAATTTAAATTTTTATCTTTATAAAAAATCATAGCAGGCACCTTATCTACTATTTCTTTCAAATTTATATCCTCATCACTTTTTTTACATAATTGATTAACTCCTGCTATTGCTTCAATTTGATTGTCATTTATTATTGGTATTATTTTTATGTCATCATATTTTTTTTCATCAATATAATATTCATATATAAAGCTTACCTTTTCTTTTTCTGCTTTTCTATATATTTTATTGAATTCACATCTATCCAATTTATATGAGTCTTCTTCATTATATGATTTATTACAATATATTAAATCCATATTAAAATTTCTTACCCAAACAGGTTGTGGAATACAGTCAACTATATCCTTAAAAAACTTCTTATCCATATAATTCCTCCATATTTAATGTTGTTTCGGTGTTATTATTTAATATGACCTTTCATGACTATTATCCATATGATACATTCAAATTATAACATTAATCTTTATATTTTTATAATATATCACCTTTGATTTCAATTTGATATAATTAATTATATATTAAAAAATGCAATCATTAAATACAACTTAATAATTTATATATTTTCTAATAGAAAATTAGAAATAATCACAAATAAGTAAAAAACCAAATATATTATTGACCACTTATTAAAAATACAGCATTTTAACTGTTTTTTTATAGATAAAACATTACTTTCTTTTTTCAATTTTATCATGATATTATATTGCTTTATTATAAATATATTAAATACTATAATTCCCAACAATAAATAAACTAACATAAGAAAAATATATAAATTTTTATCTATATCAATAATAAAATTTAGTATTAAAGCCATAGAATTATTAAACATATGAACAATTATTGATGGAATTATAGAATTTGTTTTAACAACTAACAATGCCAGCAATGCACCTAACAACAATGGTGTAATAAACTGTACTAAATTCAAATGAAACATGGCAAATAGTATGGATGAAAATAACCCAGCTGCTATAATTCCATTCTGTTTTAAAGTATTAAATATTATGCCTCTAAATAATATTTCTTCTAATATAGGACCTAATATACAAACGTATATAATGTATATAATTCTTAAATAATTATTTTGAGGAAAGGAAAAGTCAGGTGCTGGAGTTGTTATATTAAATATATTTGTAATAATTGTATATATAGAATTTAAAATAGAACTTATTAATATTATACCTCCACAAGAAAACATTCCTTCCAGTATTATTCTTTTTGAATATTTTTCTTCTGAAAATATGCTTCTTTTTATTCTTATATTATTAACTTTTAATCCAACAGTTATAACTATTATGTCAAAAATAATACATGGCATTATACCTGTAACAATATTAAAAAATTCACCTTGAATAATATATTGTACATTAATGTTATTCTTTGATAAAAATAACAGCACAGCAGATATGCTAAATGAAAACATCATACTTAACATTCCAAATAGAAGCATAAGAAAACTGCATATACCTGCAGTTTTTCTTATTTGTATTTTTTTTAGTTCTGCTTTTGTGATAAGTTTTTTTTCATAATTATCCATTCCCTTTATATGCTCTCCTTATCAGTTAAATGTAATTGATTTTAAGTTACAGCCATTCCATTATATGACCAAAATCATTTTACAATTCTTCTGACCATGCCTTATTAATTACATTATCTATATCTTTTTTGGCTTTTTCTATGGATAAAAGCCGTTCCTTTTCAGTACTTCCTGTTCCATCTACTAAAAGCTCTTCACAATTTTTAATTCCTAATGCTTTCATAATTCCTTTTATATAATGAAGTCCTTTATCCATAAACATTTCAGTTATCATATTTAAATCTGCCCCGCTGGATTGTATATAAACAAATCCACGTTTTTTATCATTTAATAATCCATCCGGCTTTTCACCCTTTTTGATTTTTATAGTTCTCTTATCTAACACTATACAGTCTATATATGCTTTTAACTGTGGCGGAAAGCTTAAACTCCACATAGGTGCTGCAATAACATACATATCTGCAGATTTAAACTGGTCACATAGCTGCATTATTCTTTTTACTTCTTTCTTTTCTTCATTATTAAGATTATTAATATTAAGCACATCCACTATAGAATTTCTTCCATTAAAATACTGGTACTTCATCTGTGGAATATGTTCTTTATACAAATCAATTTCTTCAAGTAAGAATTCTGGATACCTCTCTAAAAATCTATTAACAAATATACGCCCTACTGTTTTGCTTGAAGATAAAGATTCAGGTTTTGAATTTACAGTTATATAAAGCAGTTTTTTCATAAATACATTCTCCTTTTAAAATAATTTTCTTTTTAGTATTTACGAAATAACAATACATATTCTATATTTTCTTATATTCTTAAAAATTTCTTCCATTCCATCCCCAATGATCTACTTCTTCATACTTTACATAAATTTTGTCCTGAGGGATTCCTAATTCTTCTTCATATATTGAACATACTGCTGCTGTAACCTTATCATAATCTGAATCAGATGCCTTGCCAAAAATCTTAACTTCAACAAATGCACCTTTTTCTAATTCCTTTCCTCCAAGATATAGTGAATAATTATCTTGGAAACCAACCATCAAAAAGGTTTCACTTTTTCCAGGAATTAAAGATATTGCTTCTCCTAATCTCTTTTTTATTATTTCTCTTTTTTCTTTTGAAACTTCAACTGTAACTCTTGATCCTATAAAAGGCATTAATATCATCTCCTAATTTACTATATTCATAATTTAATTATATTGCATGCAATTAACTGTTATCAATTATCATACATCTTATAATATAATTCTTCTCTTCTATCATTTTTTATATCAAACTTTTTCTTTACCTCATTAATTTTATCTGGTTTTATTTCTGTTATAATAAGGCCTTCATCTGAATTAACTTCATTAATAAATCTTCCATCTGGTGATACAAAAACAGATGCTCCATTATATAAAATATCATTGCCTTC
>CAZPRO010000045.1:0-15009 GCA_964588775.1 uncultured Clostridium sp. | reverse complement strand
AGGAAGCATATATCCATATGGATTTGCAAATACTTCATCAGAACTTGACGATGCATTATCAAAACTTTATGGTATTCTTCCACAGCTGCTTGAACTTGCAGAAGTAGAAAAATCATGTCAGCTTATGGCTGGTGAAATTGAAAGTACAAGAAGAAGAGTTAATGCTCTTGAGTATATGACAATTCCACAGCTTGAAGAAACTATAAAATATATTAGAGGCAGACTTGATGAAAATGAAAGAGCTGCTACTATAAGACTTATGAAAGTTAAGACTATGATTGAACAGAGAGGCTAAATAATAAAAAAGCAGTACATGTTGCTTTGTACATGTACTGCTTTTTCATTATTTTTAAATATATTCTCTAAATTTGGTAAAAATGTTTAAAAAGTTGCAATAATATGATTAAATTTTTTTCTTTAGATTAAAAGGAATCCTTAATAATTTTGTAATTGATTAAGGATTTCTTTAATAGTATAATCAAATAGGTAATTAAAAAGATATACATATAAATGATATATACTAAGGAGTAGATTTAATGGAATATTTAATAGCAATGGCAGTTGCATTTATAGTATCTTTTGTAATTATGCCATTACTTATAAAGATATCACATAAGATAGAATTTACAGATAAGCCTAATAAAAGAAAGAAACATAAATCACCAACTCCCTTAAGTGGCGGAGTAGCTTTATACATAGGTTTCTTTATTTCATATTTTATATTTGTTGGGGATGAACTTAAACAGGAAATTGCCATATTTGCAGGCTCAACATTAATTTTAATGATAGGTCTTGTAGATGATTACTATAAAACAAAAAAGAAAGAGTTTCCTATTATGCCAAGACTTATAGTACAGCTTTTAGCCGCAACTCTTGTCTTTAATTCTGGAATAATGTTCAGAGGTTTTACAAATCCCATTACAGGTGAATTTGTACTTCTAAATAGTGTGCTTCAGTTTATATTGACTATAACATGGATATTTGGAGTTACTACTGTTATCAACTGGTCTGATGGCATGGACGGATTAGCTGGTGGCATTTCATTAATATCATCCATTACATTTTTTGTAGCAGCTATAATACTAAACCAAAGTGTATCAGCTTTAATATCAGCAGGGCTTGTTGGCACAATAATAGGATTTCTTTATTATAATAAATATCCTGCAAAAGTATTTATGGGAGATTCGGGAGCTAATTTTTTAGGGTTTCTTTTAAGTATTACTGCTTTAGATGGTGCATTTAAACAGGCAACGGTACTGAGTATATTTATTCCTATACTAGCCCTTGCAGTACCTATTTTTGATAATCTTTTTGTAGTGTTTAAGAGATTTTCAGAAGGAAAGCCAGTTTATCAGGCAGACAGAAGCCAGATACATTTTAGACTTCAAGCAAAAGGATTTACTACAACACAAGTAGTAAATTATATTATGATAATAAGTATACTGTTTAGTATCATATCTATAGGTCTATGTCTTATAAAGAGGTAACTGTAGCTTTACAAAATAAAATCTATAGTTTATAATGAAAAACAAATACTTATCAAGAGTGGTGGAGGGACTGGCCCAAAGAAGCCCAGCAACCAATATATTTCATTTGTATATACGGTGCTAAATCCTGCAGCGTCAATATAGCTGATAGATAAGGTGATTTTACTAGAAAGTTTAAGCAGTCTGGGGAATTTCCTTAGGCTGCCTTTTTATTAAAAATGTTTTGAGAATGGAGGAATGTAATGGATATAAATAAGCTGCAGATTAATAGAAAAGAAGTATTAAGATATCTTGGGCATAAAGGTCAGCATATTGATGGAAATATAGAAAGACTCATTGATGAGTGCAGAGAAGAAATAAGAAAAGTAATAAATCCTAAGTGGATATATGAATATAAAGATATAAATATTATTGAGAAGGGAGTTGAGATAAAGAACACAAACATGATTCTTATTGGAAATGACATTAAGAATCTCCTTAAGGAATGTACAAAATGTGCACTTATGGCAGTAACTTTGGGAAATGAAATTGAAAGAAAAACCAGACTTTATGAACATATAAATCTTACTAAGGCAATTATAATAGACGCATGTGCTAATACTGTTGTTGAAGAAATATGTGATGAAGTTGAAGAAAAAATAAGACAGGAATTGAAGGAAAAAAATATGTCAATTACATATAGATACAGTCCTGGATATGGTGATTTACCTATAGAAATACAGAATAATTTCTTAAGAACAATAAATGCAGAAAAACTCATTGGTCTTACTGTATCCCAAAGTAATATATTATTACCAAGAAAATCAGTAACTGCTGTAATAGGCATAAGTGATAAAAAATTAGAAAAGAAAAAAAGAAACTGCAGTACATGTAGTAATTATAATAACTGTAGTTTTAAAAGAGAGGGAGAATTTTGTGGGGCTTAAAGAATTTATAAAAGATAATATATTAATATTTGATGGAGCAATGGGGACAATGCTTCAAAAGAAAGGATTAAAGCTTGGAGAAAATCCTGAAGTTTTAAATTTTAAATCTCCAGAAATAGTAGAAGAAGTACATAGAGAATATTTACAGGCAGGAGCTAATGTAATCACTACCAATACATTTGGGGCCAATGAATTAAAACTTGCTTTATGCAATCTTGAAGTTGAAGAAGTTGTTTATAAGGCTGTGGAAATAGCTAAAAAAGCAAGAGGAGATAAAGAAGCGTATATAGCTTTAGATATAGGGCCAATTGGAGAACTGTTAGAACCAATGGGAACATTAAGCTTTGATAGTGCTTATGAGATTATTAGAAGGCAGATTTTAGCAGGTGCAGAAGCAGGTGCTGATATAATACTTTTAGAAACAATGACAGATTTGTATGAAGTAAAGGCAGGAATACTTGCAGCTAAGGAAAATTGTAATCTGCCTGTGTTTATTACTATGAGTTTTGAGGAAAATGGAAGGACATTTACAGGATGTACTCCTGAATCAATGGTTATGGTTGCTGAAGGACTTGGAGCAGATGCTGTAGGAGTTAACTGTTCTTTAGGACCAAAGCAGCTTGCACCAATAATTGAAAAAGTATGTTCCATATCTAATATTCCTGTAATGTTTCAACCCAATGCAGGTCTTCCTACATTAAGTATAGGAAATGAAACAAAATATGATATTACTGAGGAAGAATTTGCAGAAAGTGTATGTGGTCATATTGAAAAGGGAGTACGAATTATTGGAGGATGCTGTGGAACAACACCAGATTATATATATAAGCTGGCAAGGGAGTCAGCAGGCAAAACAATAAATCCAATAATTGAAAAACATTATAGTGCATTATGTACACCATCAAAGGTTGTTAAAATAGATGGGGTAAGGATAGTTGGAGAACGAATAAACCCAACAGGTAAGAAGCTATTTAAAGAAGCACTTATTAATAATGATATGGAGTATATTTTAAAAACAGCTGTAGCACAGACTGAAGCTGGAGCACATATTTTAGATGTAAATGTGGGACTTCCACAAATTGATGAGGCTTCCATGATGCAGAAGGTAGTAAAAGAAATACAGGGAATTCTTGATATTCCTCTTCAAATTGATTCTAGTGACCCAAAAGCAATAGAAACAGGACTTAGATATTATAATGGTAAGCCTATATTAAATTCAGTAAATGGTGAAGATAAGATTTTAAATACTATACTTCCTATAGTAAAAAAGTATGGGGCTAATGTTATAGGTCTTACATTGGATGAGAATGGAATTCCACCAAAGGCTGAAGATAGATTTAAAATTGCAGAGAAAATAGTAAGGAAGGCAGCTGAGTATGGAATAAAAAAGGAAAATGTATTTATAGACTGTCTTGTACTTACTGTATCAGCACAGCAGAAAGAGGTTCAGGAAACATTAAAAGCTGTCAGAATGGTTAAAGAAAACCTTGGAGTTAAAACTCTTCTTGGGGTTTCAAACATATCTTTTGGACTTCCAAACAGAGGGTTTATAAATGAAACTTTTTTAGCTTTGGCATTGGCTAATGGTCTTGATCTTCCTATAATGAATCCCAATGAAAGTGGAATGATGAGAATTGTTGATACATATAATGTGCTGTACAATTATGATAAGGGGTCTGAAAATTATATAAATAAATATGCCAATGTAACTGTAAGTACTATAAATGGAGCGACAGAAACAAAGGTACATGATCAAAATCATAATAATAAAGATTTAAAAAGCATAGTTGTTAAAGGGTTAAAAGAAGAAGCCAAAAATGCAACAAAAGAACTTTTAAACCAATACAAACCCTTAGAAATAGTTAATGAATATTTGATTCCGGCTCTAGATGAAGTAGGCGAAAAATATGAAAAGGGAATACTGTTTCTTCCACAGCTTATTCAGGCGGCAGAAACAGTAAAAAATTCTTTTGATGTATTAAAAGAGGAAATAGCTAAAAATAATACAGAAAATATATCAAAAGGAAAGATTATTGTTGCAACAGTTAAAGGAGATATACATGATATAGGAAAAAATATAGTTAAAGTGATTCTTGAGAATTACGGATATGAAATGATAGATTTAGGTAAAGATGTGCCAGTTGAAACTGTTGTTAAAGAAGCTAAAAGACACAATGTCAAATTAATTGGATTAAGTGCTCTTATGACCACTACACTTAAGAGTATGGAAGATACAATAAATGCGTTAAAAGATAGTGGATATAAAGGCAGCATATTTGTTGGGGGAGCTGTTTTAACAGCTGATTATGCAGAAAAAATAGGTGCTGATTTTTATGCAAAGGATGCAAAAGAATCAGTAGAGATAGCTAAAAAGATTTTGGGTTAAATAAATACTATTATATTTTCTTAAAAGCAGAACTGTGATATAAAGAGAGAACATACAAAATTTAGCGGTAAACAAATTTTAAACTGAATTTTGTGATTCATAATGTCATAGTTTTGCTTATTTAAGGTTTTATATTAATGAAACAAAAAAATATTTTTAAATGTTTACAGTACTTTACAAAACAATACATATATTATATACTGGTGTATATACAGTTTGTACTAAGGGGGATAAATATGGATAATAAAATTAAGCAAATGGCTTATGCTGGCCTTTTAACAGCACTTGCAATTATAATACCAATTCAATTTGGATTCTTAAAAATCTATATTCCACCATTTTCTGCAACTCTTGCAGCTCATGTGCCAATGATGCTTTCAATGCTCATTTCACCATTTGTTGCAATAATAGTAGGAATTGGCTCAACAATAGGATTTTTGGTTTCAGGAACTCCTGCACCAGTAGTTGCTAGAGCGGCAACACATATAGTAGTAGGGTTTATTGGAGCACAAGTAATAATAAAAAATAAGAATTATGTTAAGGCTGCGGCAGTTACAGCACCAATACATGGATTGTTAGAAGCATTGGTTGTAATACCATTTGTTGGTTTTGATGTGTATCAGCTTTTAGTTGTTACAGCAGTAGGCAGCATACTTCATCATTGTATTGATAGTGTAATTGCTTATGTAATAGTAAAAGCTGTTGCAAAAGCACGAAATAAAAATATCTATAATGCTCTTGGAGAATTTAATGCAGAGAAGGCAGCTTAATATATAAATATAGCATTTTGGAAAAATACCACATAAAATTGTGGTATTTTTTCTATTATAAACTATAGACAAAAGAAATAAATATCATATAATAAACATAGATATATAGAAATAAGAGGTGTAACACATGGAAGATAAGGAAATAATGTCGTTTAAAGATGAAGATGGAAATAAAGTTGATTTTGAGGCAATAGCTAAAATATATTTAGATGAGACAGCATATTTATTATTATCACCAGTAGAAGGAAATAGTGATGACATGTTTGCTTTTAGGATAGATAATAAGGATGGCAGGGAAGAGTTAAATCTTGTAGAAGACGACAAAGAATTTAGTGCAATAAAAAGGGAATATAAAAAATTATTATATTAAAGTGTGAGGTGAGTATATATGAATATTTCTGATATAATTGAGTTTTTGGAAAGTAATGGATTATGTGAAGCAGAAGAAATATCAAATCAGGATAATGTAGCTATAATAAAATTTTATTATGATTTTGATGAAGATGAAAAAAATGCAGCAAAGAGTTATGCAACAGAAGAAAGTGATTATGAAACAGAAAGTGATGAATGGTTTTCTGAATATTATTCTCCCTATTTAAGTGATATAGCATTGGATAATGTGGAATCAATTTTGGAAGATCTTATGGATGAATTTGAAGTGGAATGCAAGTATAAAAATTTAGGAATGGCTAATGGAACAAATGAATATTGTGAGTTCATAGCAGGTGTATGCAGTATAGATGCAGAAGTGGATTTAGAAGAAGTTGTAAACGATTGTAAATAGTGATTATTAATTCAATTAAATACAGTTGCATTAATAAAAAAATGTGATATAATTTAACCATAGAAATTCCTGAGATGTGCGCTAAGCTTATTATATTCAACCTACATGACAATATCGGGATTTGTAATATACTTATCTATGTCGGGCTTCAGCAATTCACTTTTGTGGCAGAAGAAGGCAGAAGTAAGTTGAACTTAACCCACCTGCGAGGCGCAGGTATTGAATAAATAAGTAAACGGCATATTGGGAATAAAAAACACCTCAGTTTTCTGAGGTGTTCTTTTATTAAAGAAGATAAAAACTTTATGTATGTACTAAATATTAATATATTTATAGTGCAAAATTATACTACCAATGGTGTTTTGGAAGAAGAAATTGTATTGTTATTAGAACTGTTTTTGTTGGCTTTATGATGCTTATATAATTCTTTTTGATATAATACAATATATTTGTCTAGATTCTGTGATAAACGAATCATAATTTTTTTTCGAGGAGAAAATAATAATAATAAGTTTAGTAATTTTTTTCTAAATACAATGTTCAATTTAATAATAGTAATATATAGTACATCCATGTTTTTACGCTCCTTCTTAATGACTTTATGAATTAATTATAATAAAAAGGAATTTATTTGTAAAAACATTTCGTAAAACAATTATTGACATAAAAGACTAAAAATACAAAAAAATAAAAGGTAAATGTCAAAATATACCATCAAAATTATTGATAGATATAGCAATTACCATTAAATTCCAACAAAAAGTGAAAATTATTATTTGAAAAAATTGAAGTTTGATCTGTCGAAATAAAGTATTTTAAATAATTATGTATTAATGATAAAATAAATCTAGGCTTAGATGAAAGGATGTAGGAAATGAACGTAGATGAAATGAAAATTGAAGAAGTGGTTGAAAATGTTAATAAATTATATAGACTGAGTCAGGAGAGGGAGCTAAGTGAGGAAGAAAAACAATTTCAAAAAGCTCTCAGACAAAAATATATAAATAATGTGAAGAGAAACTTCAGAGCTCAATTAGAAAGTATAGAAAGAAAAAAATAATAGAGGGATGATATTATGGGAGTTAATTTGAAAAGGCTTATTGAAGATTTAGAACTTGAAGTCCTTGTTGAAGGAAAAGAGGATATTGATATTTCAGTAAACGATATAAACAGGCCGGGGCTTCAACTTGCTGGATTTTATAATTATTTTGCACCTGAACGAATTCAAGTCATAGGAAAAGCTGAATGGAGTTTTCTGGATGATATGAATATTGAACTTAGAAAAAAAAGAGTTAAGAAATATTTTAGCTTTGATATAAGCTGTTTAATAATAACCAGAGGTCTTGAACCTCATCAGGAATTTATATGTGAAGCTGAAAAACACAAAATATGGGTTTTAAGAAGTCCTCTTGTTACAACAAATTTCATAAGCAAGGCAACCATATATCTTACAGATAAACTGGCACCAGATACAAGGCTTCATGGGGTTCTTGTAGATGTGTCAGGTATAGGGATTTTAATAACAGGCGAAAGTGGAATAGGTAAAAGTGAAACTGCATTAGAACTTATTAAAAGAGGTCATAGACTGGTTACAGATGATGCAGTTGATATAAAAGAAATTGATGGTGAACTTATAGGAACATCTCCTAAAATTACAGTTGGTATGCTTGAAGTAAGAGGAATAGGTATAATAGATGTAACTCAATTATATGGATTAAGTTCCATTGTTCAAAAAAAATCAATAAAACTTGTAATGCATTTTGAACATTGGAGAGATGATAATGATTATGATAGATTAGGTATAGCAGAAAATTATATGGATATACTAGGAGTAAAAGTTAAGAAGCTTATTGTACCTGTACGTCCTGGTAGAAATATAGCAGTAATAATAGAAGCAGCAGCTGTAAATTATAGATATTCATTAATGTCTCAAATAACTCCAGTAGATGTTATTGAAAGCAGAATGAACAATGTATCAGATGTTTAATAGAAATTGAAAAGGAGATATGGTTTTATGGCAAAAGATAATGACAAAAATGTATGGAATAAATATGATAAAAAAGAAATTATAAAAATATTTGATTTTTGTAATGGCTATAAGAAATTTATTTCTGACTGTAAAACAGAAAGACTGTGTACAAGAGAAAGTATAGTTCTTGCAGAAAAAAAGGGTTATAAAGATATTAAGGAAATTATAAAAAATAATAAAAAATTAAAACCAGGAGATAAGGTTTATGCTAACAATAGAAACAAAGGAGTAGCCTTATTTTTAATTGGAGAAGAACCTATGGAAAGTGGAATGAAAATTCTTGGAGCACATATAGATTCTCCAAGACTTGATATAAAGCAGAATCCTTTATATGAAGACACTGAATTAGCTTTTTTTGATACCCATTATTATGGTGGAATAAAAAAGTATCAATGGGTAACTCTTCCACTAGCTCTTCATGGAGTTGTTGTACAGAAAGATGGCACAATTATTGACATAAATATAGGTGATGATGAAAATGATCCTGTTTTAGGAATATCAGATTTGCTTGTACATTTGGCTGGAGAACAGATGAATAAGAAAGCATCAAAGGTTATAGAAGGTGAGGACTTAAATGTTTTAATTGGAAGCATGCCTTTAAAAGGTAGTGAAAAAGAAGCAGTTAAGGCAAATATACTAAAAATATTAAAAGAAAAATATGATTTTCGTGAAGAAGATTTTTTATCTGCAGAAATAGAAGTGGTTCCAGCTGGGAAGGCAAGAGATTATGGGTTAGACAGAAGTATGATTATGGGATATGGTCATGATGATAGAGTGTGTGCATATACATCTCTTATAGCTATGCTTGAAACTGAAAAAACTGATAAAACATGCTGTACTCTATTAGTTGATAAGGAAGAAGTGGGAAGTATTGGTGCAACAGGAATGCAGTCAAGATTTTTTGAAAATACAGTGGCAGAGCTTATGGATTTATGTGAAGATTATAATGAATTAAAATTAAAAAGATGTTTAAGTAATTCAAAGATGCTTTCTTCTGATGTTAGTGCTGCATATGATCCTAATTATTCATCAGTTATGGAAAAGAAGAACAGTGCATATTTTGGCAGAGGAATAGTATTTAATAAATATACAGGTGCACGTGGTAAATCGGGGTGTAATGATGCTAATGCAGAATATATGGCAGAACTTAGAAATATAATGGATAAAAATAATGTATCCTTCCAAACAGCAGAGCTTGGAAAAGTTGATGCAGGAGGCGGTGGAACTATTGCATATATTTTAGCTAATTATAATATGGACGTAATAGATAGTGGAGTTGCAGTATTAAATATGCATGCACCATGGGAAATTGTAAGTAAGGTTGATGTTTATGAAACTTATAAAGGATATAAAGCATTTTTACAACATGCATAATTTGTAAATACAATTTTAAATTTTAACTTAAAAAGAGTGGATAGAGTATGGGAAAAAATCATACTTTATCCACTATATTAATATAATTATAAATTTAATGATTTAAGGAAGCTATTTAAATACTCATCTTTAAATGTCATGGTTCCTATGTTGCCGTGTCTGGTATCATTAGCAATTCCATGAAAATCAGAACCACATGAAATAAGTAAATGATAATCTTTAGCAATTTTTATAAATTCTTCTGTTTCATCCTTTGTATTTTGATAATAAACAGCTTCAATACCATCCAGGTTCATTTTTAAAAATTCTGTAATGTGTGTATGTTTAATAAGTTTTGGATGGGCAAGAAATACATTGGCATTATATTTTTTTAACAAATTAATACCTTCATTGGTAGACAGTTTTATGGTTGGAACATAAGCTCCGCAGCCCCTGCCTATAAAATTATCAAAAATTTCATCATGGGTATAATTATATCCGGCATTTATAATGGCAGCAGCAATATGCGGTCTTGCTATTGTGCCTTTAGATGTTTTAGCTACATCTTCAAAATTAATTGATATATTATAGTGAGATTTTAATTTTTCTATGATTTTTTTTGCACGAATTATTCTATGATTTTGAATTTTATAAAGAGCAGTAAGAAAGTTTTTGTCTTTATAAGAATTATCTTTAAAAAAGCCCAGTATATGTATGCTTTCGTCATTATACTGAGTTGATAATTCTACACCAGGAATCAAACATATATTTAATTTTCGTGCCTCAATAACAGCTTCATCTATTCCGGAAACAGTATCATGGTCGGTTATGGCCAGGTATTGCACATTATTATTATGAGCTATGTTTACAACTTCAGAAGGACATAATAAACCATCTGAAGCTTTTGTATGGACATGAAAGTCAACTTTAATCATACTAATAAAACCTCCGTTTTTTATTTTCAAAAAATACTTATTAGTATAATAATATCACATAAATTGATAAAAAGTAAAAAATATGATTATATTGAAGATGGTTTATTATGAACATGGCTGCAGAAGTCATATAAATTGTATGCAGCAGGAATATCTGACATGTTTATAAAATCTTCACTATAAACTCCATCCCATGGCAATATGGCAGCATGTTGATTATCAAAAACTTTTATAAGATATGTGGTATCATTGTCAAAAACTATTTTGATTCTGAAAGTCTCTTTTTTATCTTCATCATAAGAAACAATATAATTTTGTGATTTTAAGCTTTGAATAAAATTAGAAATAATATCTGTTTCGTCCTTTGAAATTTCAATGTTTTTACAAATGTTTGTATCAAAAACGTAAATAATGTATTTGGAGTTTGCTTTTAGATGCATATAAAGCTGACTTGAATAATAATTATTTGAGGGTTTTTTAGATAAATTCATATATTGAGGAGTATTTAATGAACACCCGCATAAAAAAATAAGTATAAAAAGGATTGGTATAATTACTGTTTTTTTCAACTAATTAATCCTCCTAAAATCTAATTTATTCATATTTATGCAAAAGTATTAAATTTAGAACCTATAACAACCAGTAAGTGATATTTCCACAATATCTCTAATAAAATTATTAAGGATAATAATTTTGGAGGACTTTCTATGTATTTGATAGGTACAGCAGGGCCAAAAATAAGAGAAAATGTGATTATGAAAGGAATCATTGAAAGTGGAATAAATGTACTAAGATTAAATTTCTCCCATGGAACAGAACAGGAATTTTTGGATTTTTTAAATAAAAGCAGATATATAAATAGTAGTATAAAAATATTGGTTGATATGTCTGGAACTAAAATAAGAGTATCTGATCAATTTGAATATATATATAAAATATATAATGGAGAAGAAATTATTTTTTGTGGAGAGGATAGATATGATTATTTAAAAAAGAAAATAAATAATAAAAAAATTATACCTCTTAATATAGAGGATGAGTATCTTTATAAAAATAATTATAATATGATTTCTATAAAAGATAATACAATGCAGTTTGAAGTTTTAGAAAAATCCAATTTGGGAATAAAGGTAAAAACTGTTACTGGAGGAGTAATTAGAAAAGGAAAAGGTTGTAACATTAAAGGATTTAAAAGAAGCCATACCATATTAAGTGAAAAGGATAAAAAGGCTATATTGTGGGGAATAGATAACAATACAGATATATTTTGTCAGTCATTTGTGGAAGAAAGGAGAGACATTGATAATATTAAAAAGTTTATATTAGATAATTCAACAAACTTTAATCCTAAAATATGGGCAAAGATTGAAACAGAAAAGGGCATGGTTAATATAGACGATATTATTCAAGGGTGTGATGGAATAATTATTGGAAGGGGAGATATGATTTCAGAAACCAATATAGAGGATATACCCATTTATGAAGAAAATTTAATTAAGACCATAAAAAAATATAATAAGGATATAATAATAGCAACACACATTCTTGATAGTATGAAGGAAGGAAAAAGGCCGACAATATGCGAATCAGAAGCAGTTTATAATTTTATAAAAAAAGGCGTAAATGGTTTTCTTTTAGCTGGTGAAACTTCAATAGGAAGAGCACCTGTAAAAAGTGTGCAATTTTTAAAGGAACTTGTAAATAAATATATGAATAGTTAGATTTAAAAATAAAACAGGCAAAAAAATATTAATGCCTGTTTTATTTATTGTGAATTTTATCCAAATATATACTTATAATCAAAGTAAGAGCATAATCATAAATTAAAAACAAAATCTGTATAACAAGAAAAGCAGTCCATATTGGTATATTTATGCTGGATAAATTTATTATTAATTTTTTAAAAAAGAAGTAGATTATAAATGCAATAAGATTAAAAGAAAATAATTTAAGTATTATTTCCAAATGTAACCTATTTAATCTTTCTATATAATACTTTAGTATCCCATATATACCAAAGAATAAAATGTAAAATATGGTAATTTTTATTGGGATTAAAAACACAGCAAGAATACTTGAACTTAAGTATATGAAAAAGGAATATTTAATATTGTTTCTAATGGTGGAAATGGGAATGATGCTGGAAGCTACTGTTAAAAAAGCTACAGTGTTTATGGATAAATAGGAAGCTGAATAAAGTATAATAATAGTTAAGGCAATAAATATACCACTTTCAGCAATAGATTTTGACTTCATGGTTATAAGTCCTCCTAAATAACAAAAATTGGGCTGATATTATAGCTAAGCTATAGCAGCCCTTGGTTTTAAATAGTAAAATCAAATTTGAGTCTATATGCAAGAGATTATATCTCCGCCAAAACATTCACATAGGGAATCAAGCACCCAGATTTTGCAGCAAAAATCACACATATCGTCAGAATTTCTTGAACTTCTTCTATAATAATTATTTGAATAATGTCTTGTTCTATTTGACATTTGATTTAAAGCTTTTTGATATTCAAAGTTATTAGGATTCATTTGTACTGCACGGGATAAATTTTCATAAGCAGAATCATACCATCCCTTATTGGCCATAATTATGCCATTAAGGTAATGCCATTCAGCATTATGGTTAAATATTTTTTTTAATAGAGATTCAGCAGCGGAAAAATTTCCAGTATTGATAAAATTTCTTACAGAATTAAATTCAGATACATTGCTGTCATTATAATTATAAGAATTTGATGAATTTCTGTTTTCATATGAGTATGAAGAATTATTATTACTATATGAATAGGAATTATTATTTTGAGAGCTGCCATTTTTAGTTAAAATATCATAAGCTTCATTTATTTCTCTCATTTTTTGTTCTGCAAGATCCCTTAAAGGGTTATCTATATATTTATCAGGATGATATTTCTTTATTAAAAGTCTGTAGGCATTTTTTATTTCGCTATCACTTGCACCAGGTTTTAGACCTAATACTTCATAAGGATTCATTTGTGTTCATCTCCTCTATTCTGATTGGTTTTATTTATGGTTTTTACATATTTGTCCATTAATCCTAGTTCAATAATATTTTGGATAATATCTTCGTTTCTTATGAATTTAATTTTTTTGAAATTCTCATTAATAGTGTATCCACAATTTAATATTGTAAATTCAATTCTTTCCTTAATCAAGTCCATAAGATTATTATAACTTAAATTGTTTGAATTATATAAAAAATCTATAGGATTGAATTTTGATTTATTCATGTCATCTTCAAGATCATCTAAAGCATCAATAAGATATATCCATTTTCCAAGAGAATATCCTAAATTATAAAGATTATTTCTAAGTTCTGTGCCATCATTGTTTAACTTATAAGGATAACTTTTAAAAATTATGCCTACAAGTTCACTAAATGGATGACATATTTCATCTATTGAAGTGAAATTTTTGCTTTGTTCAAGAGCAGATAACTCAGAAAGACAGTTAGCAATTTTTCTATTTATATTAGATATATTTTTTGAAAACTTTTTTTTGTATGGTGAAAGTATGAATGCTTTAAATCTGCTTGAAAAGTCATTATCATCATTGGCATCATCAATAAATTTATAATAAGTTAATGAAATATTCATTGCTGCTGCATAAGATAAAGCTTTGTTATTACATACAACAACTTTTTTTAGAGTAGGATGTAATAGGCAGATATGCTTTGAAACAGATAATTCTTCAGGGGATATTCCATCTAATAATACTCCTAAAAAAGTCATGTCATAATTTAGAGACATTCTAGGAATGTTTCCAAAACTATTTTTAATGTGGAGACATAAGCCACAATAATAACATTTAAATCGTTCAAAATCTTTTACTTTTAATTCTCCTTTTAATGGAGTAACATAACCAAACATTGGGTTCTCCTTTAAAATTATAAATATGAATTTCTTTTATTATACATTAAAATTGTCCTTTAAAACATATATTTAAACTATTAATAAGAGAAATTTAATAATATCTTAATATATTAAATTTTATGGATTTTTATATGAAAAGCATGTACTTTGATTAAAAGAAGAAAAAATAATAAAATATATTTACAACGGATAATAATTATTATATAATAATTATTGTAGAAAAGATAAAAATTAATTGATGATATAAATTTTAAGGAGGAATTAGGTATGAAAAAATTTGTTTGTACAGTGTGTGGCTATATTTATGAAGGAGAAACTGCTCCAGAAAAATGTCCAGTATGTGGGGTTGGAGCTGATAAATTTAAGGAGCAGGATGGTAGTATGTCATGGGCTTGTGAACATGAAGTAGGAGTTGCTCAAGGATGTTCAGAAGATATAAT
>CAZPRO010000044.1:0-16161 GCA_964588775.1 uncultured Clostridium sp. | reverse complement strand
AAACACGTGATATTATAATAATAAATTTTTGCGACAAACTTCTTGACAACTACCGATTTTGAATATGCACAAAAAATATTAATCAGTAAAGATCCTAAAAAAATGAGAGAGTACGGTAGACTGGTAAGGGGATTTGATGAGAATAAGTGGAATGAAGAAAAAAGAAATATAGTGTTACGAGGTAATATTTTAAAGTTTTCTCAGAATGAAGAACTTTACCAGTTTCTAATTGGAACAAAGGATAAGATTTTAGTTGAGGCAAGTCCTTATGATAGAATATGGGGAATTGGAATGGGAAAGAGCGAAGATGGTATACTTGAACCATCAAAATGGAAAGGGTTAAATCTGTTGGGATTCATTTTAATGGATGTGCGAAATCGCATAAGATAGAAGAAAATGTGGAAACTGATGGTAAATCTACAATGACTGAATAAAAAGACTAAAAGAGTGGAGATTAAAATATGGTAATTAGAAAAATGACAATTAATGATTATGATTCTGTTTATAGCTTGTGGATGTCATGTGCGGGCATGGGATTAAATAATCTAGATGATTCAAAAGCTGGTATTGAAAAATTTTTACAACGTAATCCAGATACATGCTTTGTAGCGGAAGAGGGAGAAATTGTTGGTGTAATTATGGCAGGAAATGATGGTAGACGAGAGTATATTTATCATACTTCTGTTAATCCAATGTGTCAAAACCAAAGAATTGGCTCAAAGTTAGTCAATTCAGCTTTACATGCGTTATTAAACTTGGGTATTAATAAGGTTGCATTAGTTGTCTTTGACAGAAATGAGATTGGAAATGCATTTTGGGAAAAACTTGGATTTACTGTTAGAGACGACTTAGTATATCGTAACAAAGCATTAGTAGATATTATTAGAATCGATACATAACTATTATTTGTAGCCAATGTGTCTCTTGCTATCTATGCCTTTGATGACGAGGCATTTAAGAAATTTAATATATGTTAATGTTTCAGAAAAATCACATTATAGATGCTTATTAATATGGAGTACATAAATAATAAAGTGTAGTATTTGAATGTTGACATACAATTGCAAGAAGTTTATAATAAACATATCGATAAAAATAGATATGAGGTGATAGAATGCAGAAGAATTACAATGAAATTGTTAAAGTATTTAAAGCATTTTCTGATGAAAAAAGGTTAATAATTTTAGAATTATTGCAAAGTGGAGAAAAATGTGCATGTAAGTTACTTGAGGAATTAAATATAGGACAATCAACACTATCACATCATATGAGAATTTTATGTGAATCAAATATAGTAACAGGTAGAAAAGAAGGTAAATGGACATATTATTCAATAAATCCTGAAGGTGTAAAGAGGGCTCAGGAGTTACTTCAATTGTCTACAAAATTGAATACTTCAAACCAATGCAAAAAATGTAATTGTGATAATAAAAATAAATAGTAATTTGTTTGAAAAAATGAAATTTGTAATAGAAGACTAAAAGCGTGGCAAAGCCACTTTTTATAAAAGAATATATCGATATATTTAGTTTTATAAATATAGGGAGGTAAGGATGGATATATTAAAAATTGGATGTGATTTTTTTCAGAATCAAGTATTAGGAATGAAGTGGTTAAATACAGTTATAGGAAATATATTGATTTATTTAGGGATTAATATAGAAGGTATATTTGGAAGTGGTCTTCAATTTTTTATTTATGATACTATAAAAATTTTTGTATTGCTAGCTACTTTAATATTTATGATTTCATATATACAAAGTTTCTTTCCACCAGAAAGAACAAAAAAGATATTAGGCAGATTTGATGGCATTATAGCAAATACAATGGCTGCATTACTTGGGACAGTAACTCCTTTTTGCTCTTGTTCATCAATTCCATTATTTATAGGTTTTACAGGAGCAGGACTGCCAATTGGAGTAACCTTTTCTTTTTTAATATCATCACCATTAGTGGATTTGGGTTCTTTAATTTTATTAATGAGCATTTTTGGAACAAAAATTGCAGCAGCATATGTAATTGTTGGTCTTATGCTAGCAGTACTTGGTGGTTTTTTAATAGAAAAGCTGCATATGGAAAGGTATGTGGAAGATTTTATTAGGGATGCTAAAGGTGTAGATATAGATTCACCAGATTTAAACATACAAGAAAGATTAAGTTTTGCTAAAGAACAAGTCTTATCTACTGTGAAAAAAGTAGCACCATATATTTTTATTGGCGTAGGAATTGGAGCAGTTATTCACAATTTGATTCCAGAAACATTAGTTCAGAATATATTAGGAGGAAATAATCCTTTTTCAGTAATTTTGGCAACATTAGTTGGTGTGCCAATGTATGCAGATATTTTTGGAACTATTCCTGTTGCAGAAAGTTTATTTTCTAAAGGAGCAGGTCTTGGAACAATTTTATCATTTATGATGGCAGTAACTGCATTATCACTTCCATCTATGATTATGCTTAAGAAGGCAATGAAGCCTAAGTTGTTAATAGTTTTCATTTCAATAGTTACAATAGGAATTATTTTTATTGGCTATTTATTTAACACATTTTCTTATATATTTATATAAATAATTATTTGAGAGGAGAATATATTATGAATGTTTTAGGATTAAGAAGAAAAGAAAAAGAACAAAATAAAGGTGGCAGCTGTTGTTCTGGAAAATGTGATTGTGAAACAATGAAAGAAGCAGTAAAAAATCAAAGTGAAGGAGCAAGAGTTAAAATATTAGGGACAGGATGTGCTAAATGCATTGTCCTAGAAAAGAATGTAAAAGAAGCTTTAAAAATATTAGGTTTAGATACAGAAGTAGATCATGTTAAAGATTTTGCTCATATTGCAAGTTATGGAGTAATGTCAACTCCAGCAGTAGTTGTGGATGGCAGAGTAGTAAGCTATGGAAAGGTACTGAAAGTAGATGAAGCAGTAGAAGTATTAAAAAAAGTAATGTAGGCAATCTTAATGATAGAGAAAACATATGAAAAAAGTTGCATTTATTCAAAAGATATCTCTTGACTATAATAGTACTCTACTGTATAATTATTTACCGACAGACTGTCGGTTGAGTAGAAAGAAGGAGTGCATAGTGAGTAATAGAAAAGAAGCAGAAGAACGAAAAAAGAATATACTTGATATTGCAGAAGAATTATTTATTGCAAAGGGATATGATAGAACTACCACAACTGACATTTTAGAGAGAGCAGGAATTGCTAGAGGAACTTTATATTATCATTTCAAATCAAAAGAGGAAATACTGGATGCACTTATTGACAGAATTATGGATGGGATTGTGCTGAATGTAAAATCAGCCATTTCAGATAATACAACAGCCATACAGAAAATTATCTCGTTTATTGGTGCAGTGAAAGTAGAATCTGCTATTGGAAAAGAAATTACAGATTATGCGCATAGATCACAAAACGCTCTCATGCATCAAAAGATTCAAACTTGTCTTTTGTCAGTTATTAATCCACTTGCAGTTGAGATTATTAATGATGGTATTAGACAAGGTTGTTTTTTAACAAGTTATCCAGAAGAAGCAGTTGAAATGCTTCTAATATACAGCAGTGTAATTTTTGATAATCTTAATGAAATGACAGATAAAGAACGAGAAAAAAAGGCAGCGGGATTTGTATTTAATATGGAAAGGTTATTAGGTACGCCGTCAGGTTGTTTTTCTGAGATTACTCAATATTTATAAGAATCACTAAATTGGAACCTTGACAGGGCTCTTAAAAAATACCACATCATAAACCAACTGTCGGTTTATGAAAATAACTATTAAGGAGAACGTATTATGAAGAATTGTAGTTCGGGTTTTAGAAAATTTTTGCTCTTATGGATTGGTGAATTAATCTCCTCTATAGGCGGGGGACTCACAAGTTTTGGCTTGACAGTGTATGTATTTAATCAGACTGGCAGTGCTGCAAGTATGGCTGTTGTATCTCTTCTTGCTTTTCTTCCAACCTTAATACTCTCCGTACCAGCAGGAGTATTAGCAGACCGTTATGATAGAAGACTATTGATGATGCTTGGAGATGGGCTTTCAGGAATTGGTGTCCTTTATATTTTAATATGTATGCTTAATGGTCATGCTTCTTTGACACAAATATGTATTGGTGTATCAATCAGTTCGATTTTTTCTGCATTGTTAGAACCTTCATACAGAGCTACTGTAACAGATATTTTGACCAAAGAAGAGTATTCTAAAGCAAGCGGAATGGTCAGTCTGGCAGGCAGTGCTCGGTATCTTTTTTCTCCTATGATTGCAGGGTTGCTTTTGGCTGTAGGTGACATAAAATTGCTATTATTCATTGACATTTGTACTTTTGTTATTACAGTTATTGTGACGGGTATTGTAAAACGAGGAATTATCAAGAGAGAAACTGACAAACAGGAGTCATTTATGAGTAGTTTCAAAGGAGGCTGGAAAGCAATTACCACAAAACATGGAATATTTGTTCTCATTATGGTATCCAGTGTTATGACTTGCTTCATGGGGACTTTTCAGATTCTTGCGGAACCAATGATACTTGATTTCACTGACAGTACTACCTTGGGAATTGCTGAAACGGTCTGTGCCAGCGGAATGTTGTTTTCAAGTTTGATTTTAGGAGTAAAAGGAATTAAGTCTGGATATGTAAAAATCTTAAGCACTTCTCTTGCGTTGGCAGGAATAACAATGGCACTATTTGGAGTAAAGCAGAATATATATTTGATGTGTATGGCTGGATTTTTATTTTTTGCAATGCTTCCGTTTGCTAACAATTGTTTGGATTACTTGACAAGAATCAATATTCCAGATGAAAAACAAGGTCGTGTATGGGGATTGATTGGATTTCTATCTCAATTAGGATATGTGGTAGCGTATAGCTTATCTGGAATATTTGCAGATATGGTTGCAGTTAATACCAATTTAAGTGTTGGTAGAGGTGCAGCATATGTTGTGATAATCTCAGGTGTTCTGCTATTTATAGCATCAGTCATTTTATATTTATTAAAGTCTGTAAGAGACTTGGAAAGCAGTTTTTGATTGCATGATATATTCAAAATAAATTAAGGACAAGCATTAAATAGTTTGACTAAATTATAGTTAAAGTATTTAATGTTTGTCCTTTTTGATTTATTATATTCATATAAAATTTATGAAAGGTAAAAAATAGCAGCAACATGGGAGGTTAATGCAATTGGATATCCTAGTGATAATGGGTTTATAGTTAAGGCTGACAGCAAACTTTCAGATGTAATTTTGTTTTAGGATTTTTATCAGTGACATATATGATGGTATGGGTTGTTTCATGTGTATCAATTTTGATTTTTGAGGATTATTGATTATAATTGTATTATTAGGAAGGAGAAAGTGCGTAAGTATGGAATGGGTAACTGAAATTAAAGAAGCAATAAAGTATATGAAATATGATAACTATGAAGGGTCTAGAAGTGGTGGTGAATTATGAATTATAATGTGAACATTAGTAAGAGTATACAAGCAACGAAGAAGGGTTTTGAAGAGAGTTTTTCATCAGGTACCTTTTATAATAGACAAACACAAGACAAAAATCATCTTGAAAAAATACTGAATTTTCTGCCAATAAAGCCAAATATGAAAATATTGGATTTAGGAGTTGGTAGTGGTTATTTATCTTTTCCCATAGCAGAAACTTATCCTGACTGCTTGGTAGTGGGATTGGATATTGTAGAAAAAGCATTAGAAATTAATAAGGTCCGTGCAGATAGATTACAAATCAATAATTTACAATTTGTTAATTATAATGGGATGGATTTCCCATTTCATGACAAAGTTTTTGATATGGTTATTACAAGATATGCACTTCATCATTTTCCTCAAATAGAATATAGTATAGCTGAGGTTAGTCGGGTATTAAAAAAAGGCGGCTATTTCTTTATTGCTGACCCAAGACCAAATGAAGGTGATGTTAATCGTTTTGTTGATGATTATATGCAATTAAAAAAGGACGGACACATAAAGTTTTATACAAAAAAAGAATGGGAAGATCTTTGTAAAGGGCAAAAAATGAACATGATAGATTCATTTAATAGCTCCATTTCATTCCCCAAGAAAAAGGACACAGCTTTAGGATTTGAAGAGGTCTTAGGCAGACATGACAGGAAGATTATTGAAAGCTATGATCTCAAAATAACAGAAGACGAAATCTATATTACAGAACAAGTAAATAATATTCTGTTTGTCAAAAATTGATATAACAAAAATCTTATTATTTGTATATTGAGAAGATACAATAAGTAAAGGAAGGAATGAGTACATGGCAAATATCATAACAAGCTGTCGTATTCTGTGTAGTATAGTGCTGTTGTTTTGTCCTGCACTTTCTTCCATGTTCTATACCCTATATTTCATAGCTGGATTTACTGATATGATTGATGGAACAGTGGCAAGAAAAACAAACACTGTTAGTGAATTTGGTTCCAGATTGGATACAATTGCAGATTTCATATTTGTAATAGTATGTGCCATAAAACTGATACCTATAATGGATATTCCAAACTGGCTTTGGATATGGATTTCAGTAATTGCAGTAATCAAAATCATTAATGTAGTTTCTGGATTTATTTATCAGAATAAATTTGTGGTGGAGCATACTATAATGAACAAAGTTACAGGATTATTGCTGTTTTTTTTACCACTAACCCTGAATGTAATAAATTTAAAGTATAGCATAATTATGTTATGTGCTGTTGCTACGTTTGCAGCCATTCAAGAAGGACATTACATAAGAACAGAATGCAAGATGTAGTGGATTGTATAACAGTAGATAGTATTTATAAAGAAGGTGAATAATGTGTTTTTTAAAAAGAGAAAAAAAGAAATAAAGAAAAATCTGCTTTTCTTTAAAGGCAATAATAAGATTATTAAAGATAATGCCCATTGTGAGCCACAGGAAATTATTATTAATAGTGAAGAATATGAGAGAGAGCGAATTCAAAAAAAACGTGAGGAGAAATTAGCTTCTTATGGTTATACTTTCGAATCACTTGAGGAGGCAAAGAGAGATGCAAATGCCCGAAATTATCATAATGGTAAGTATCATAATGATAAATCAAAGCCAGCGGGTTCTATAGATAATCCAAATCGTGTTGGAATGGACGGAGGTGTTGAGATACTTTTCTTTAATTTGGAACAAGGCGAGTGGCAACTGACAGATGGGCTGGGAAATGGATATATTCGATAAGATTTATAAAATTTTATTGTGTATATGCTCATATTCTTTTTATTTAAAAATAATTTCTCTAAACTCTATTGACTCTCACGTAACGTGATACATTAAAATATCATTAAGCGGGAGGAATAAATTATGAAAACAGTAAAAGAAGTTAGTAAAATGACAGGAATTAGTGTGCGCACACTACATTACTATGATGAAATTGGATTATTAAAACCTACAAAAGTAACTGAAGCTGGTTATAGAATATATGATGATACAGCTCTTAGTCGTTTGCAGAATATTTTATTGTTTCGAGAATTAAAATTCCCTTTGAAAGAAATTAAGATGATTCTTGACAACCCTGATTTTAATCAGGCTGAAGCTATTGCGCAGCAAATTGAATTGTTAGAATTACAATACAAGCATATAGGTGAACTTATTATCTTTGCCCGTGAAATGCAGAATAAAGGAGTGGGAACAATGAATTTTCATGTTTTTGATAGTAGTGAAATTCAAAAATATAAGTCAGAAGTAAAAGAAAAATGGGGAAACACTAAAGAATATAAAGAATATGAGCAAAAAGTTGGTGCTCAAAGTGGTGACAGCTATGACAAAGTTTTAAAAGGATTGATGGATATATTTGCCGAAATAGGTTTAAAAAAGAAATTAAGTCCTAATGATAAATTAGTGCAAGAGAAAATCTCTGCTTTGAAGAAATTTATTACTGACAACTGTTATGAATGTACAAATGAGATTCTTAGCGGATTAGGACAAATGTATGTATGTGATGAACGTTTTAAGAAAAATATTGATAAAGCTGGAGGAGAGGGAACAGCTGAATTTGTTAAGGAGGCTATTGAAATATATTGTAATAGATAATAAAAATTTTCATTATAACCTAATTTGTATTATATAATTAGTAAAAAGGTTGTTGCTGACAAGTTAAAAAATTGTTAGTTACAGCCTTTCATATTATAAAAAGCAAAGGTGGTAAAGTTTTATCTTTAATATTTGCAGCACTTACTTTATTCTTGCAAAGGTAGGCATTGAAGGCATGAATTCAAATCTTGCTACAGTTATCAGAATAAAAAATTCATTGACAAGCAATATTGTTCAATGTATAATTTAAATATAAATCAGAGTAAAACGGTTGGAAAACTAGGAAATATAATATTGAACTAAAATTGGAGGTAATAAGTATGACTAAAATAATTGAAAGTGCATTAGAATTAATAGGAGGTACACCATTATTAAAGCTAAATGGTTATTCAAAAAGAGCAGGTGTTTCTGACGCAGTAATTTTTGCAAAGTTAGAATATTTAAATCCAGCAGGATCTGTAAAGGATAGAATAGCTCTTGCAATGATTGAGGATGCTGAAGAAAAAGGTTTATTAAAGCCAGGGGCAACAATTATTGAACCCACAAGTGGTAATACAGGAATAGGTCTTGCAGCAGTAGCAGCAGCAAAAGGATACAAAGCACTTATTACATTACCAGAAACTATGAGTGTTGAAAGAAGAAATCTTTTAAAAGCATATGGAGCTGAACTTGTATTGACAGAAGGTGCTAAAGGAATGAAAGGAGCAATTGCAAAGGCTGAAGAATTATCAAAAGAGATTCCAGGTGCAATAGTTCTTGGACAATTTATAAATTCAGCAAATCCAGCAATACACAAGAAGACAACAGGACCTGAAATTTGGAATCAAACAGATGGAAAAGTTGACATATTTGTAGCTGGTGTAGGTACAGGCGGAACTATAACTGGTGTGGGAGAATATTTAAAAGAAAAAAATCCAAATGTAAAGATAGTAGCAGTAGAACCAGCTGCAAGTCCAGTTTTATCAAAAGGTACTTCAGGTTCACATAAAATTCAGGGAATTGGAGCTGGATTTGTTCCAGATGTTTTAAATACAAAAATATATGATGAAATTTTACCTATAGAAAATGAAGATGCTTTTACAGAAAGCAGAGCATTTGCAGTAAGTGAAGGTATTCTTGTTGGAATATCATCAGGAGCTGCATTAAAAGCAGCTAAAATTTTAGCTCAAAGACCTGAAAATAAAGGGAAAAATATTGTTGTATTACTTCCTGATTCAGGTGACCGATATTTATCAACAGATTTATTCAATTAGTCATAATTATATTCATAGAGATTTATTCAAGGCAGTGTATAATACACACTAAGAATGAAAACATAGACTCTAAAATAAAAATTAGTGATATAGAGGAAACCTTATTAGAAAATTCATTCTATAAAATAGGTAGAAATTTTATAATTAATTTTAAAGCCGTTGTAGCAGTTGAAAGTCTGCATTTTATTCTTAGTGATAATACTAAAATTCCTATTCCAGTTAGACTAAAGAAGAAATCAATGGATGCATATTCAACATATCTTTGGGGAAAATGATGTATTATATTATCATTAAGGCAGAAAATACTAACATATTTTCATGAAAGCATGTATGGGATAAGTTGTGTAGATTTGTTAAATTTCAGTCATGCAAATTAAAGAAAGTGGAAATTTTGACTGGGAGAATGAATTTCTTTTTTTATCGACTTTTTTACAAATTAATCATGTTTAAATGAAGTGGATTATTAACTGATTATAAACTGTAAATAAAAAATTAAATGTTTAATATAAAAATTTAAAAAACATTAATAAAGTATCAATGAAGTATTGACAAAATTAGCAATATAAACTTATAATATATTTATGACGATGGTGTTATTCTTTAAGATAGAAGATATAGCACCATTTTTTTAATTTTAAATAGGGGGATTAACTATGAAAAAAGTGAAAAAATTATTAGCAACCATAGCAGTTGCTGCACTTGCTTTTAGTTTAGCGGCCTGTGGTGGAGCTGGTACGCAGTCTGGTACAGAATCAGGACAGGCTACAGAAGCAAGTGGTGATCCATTGAAAGTTCACATTGATGTTGAAGTTGCATCAATGGATCCTCAAATAGCTACTGATGGTACTTCATTTGAAGTTTTAGCAGCAGTTACAGAAGGTTTATATTCATTGTCAAAAGATGGTTCGCCAGTTCAGGCACTAGCCGAAAAAGTTGAAAAAAGTGAAGATGGATTAACTTACACTGTAACATTAAGAGATGCTAAGTGGTCAAATGGTACTCCTGTTACAGCTAAAGATTTTGTATTTGCATGGAGAAGACTTGTAGACCCAAAAACTGCAAGTGAATATGCATTTATGGGTGGAGTTGCTGGACTTAAAAATGCAGATGCAATAGTTGCAGGAGAAGTTCCAGTAGATCAATTAGGTGTTACAGCTAAAGATGATAAAACTTTGGTAGTTGAGTTGGATAACCCAGTACCATTTTTTGAATCAGTAATGGCATTCCCATCATTCTTCCCAGTTAATGAAGAATTCTATAACAAATGTGGAGATACTTTTGCAACAAGTGTTGATACTATTCTTTGTAATGGTGCATTTAAAATGTCTTCATATGAACCAGCTGCAACAACAATTAACTTAGAAAAGAATCCTGATTATTGGGACAAGGATGCTGTTAAATTGTCAGGAATTCAATATAAAGTTATTAAAGATGCTCAACAAACAATGCTTGCTTATCAAAATGGGGAATTAGATGTAGCAACCCTTGCAGGTGAACAAGTTGAACAATTTAAAAATGATTCTGAATTTAGTACTATAATGGCAGGATATTTATGGTATATTTCACCAAACTTAACTGTACCAGGTTTAGAAAACTTAAATCTTCGTAAAGCATTAGCTTTATCTTATGACAAGGATGCAGTTGTAAATAATATTTTAAAAGATGGTTCTGTTAAAGCTGATTTTGCAGTGCCAACATTACTTGCAACAGGTCCAGATGGAAAAGATTTTAGAGATGGAACTCCTAATTATCTTTCTACAGATAAGGCAAAGGCACTAGAATACTATAATAAGGCAAAAGAAGAATTAGGAAAAGATTCATTTGAATATACAATGATTGTTGAAGATACAGAATCAGCACAAAATGTTGCTCAATTTATTCAAGCAGAAATTCAAAAGACTCTTCCTGGAGTTACAATTAAGCTTGAAGTAATGCCTAAAAAGAACAGAGTTGAAAGATTACAAGATGGTACATTTGAGTTAGGTTTAACAAGATGGGGACCAGACTATGCTGACCCTATGACTTATCTTGATATGTGGATAACTAATAGCCCAAATAACTATGGATTCTGGTCAAATGCAGAATATGATTCAATTATTGAGTCTGCTAAAAAAGGTGAACTTGCTTTAGATGTTAATGCAAGATGGGAAGAATTAAAGAAAGCAGAAGGTATGGTTATGGATGATGCAGTTATATTCCCAATTTATCAAAAAGGTAATGCTGTTATGACTAAGAGCAATGTTTCTGGTATTGAATATCACTCAGTAGCCATCAACAGAGTATATAAAAATGCTACTAAAAATTAGATCTTAAGTTACTATTAGATATTACAGTGGCTGCTATGGTCACTGTAATATTTGCTTAAAGGAGCGATTATGCATGAAAAAATACATACTTAAAAGATTGGCAATTTCCATAGCAACTTTATTAGCAATATTATTAATACTATTTTTAATGTTAGAATTTATGCCCGGTTCACCATTTAATGATGAAAAATTAACAGCTGATCAGATTGCATTATTGAATGCAAAATATGGTTTAGATAAACCTATATTAATTAGATTTTTAAATTATGTAAAAAATATGCTTACAGGAGACTTTGGAGTTTCTTATACAATTTCGAAAAATACACCAATATCAAGTTTACTTCAAACACGTCTGCCAATATCCTTAAGAATTGGAGGTCAGGCAGTATTGCTTGGAACAATAATTGGTTTGGTTTTAGGTATAATAGCAGCATTAAAACATAATACAATATGGGATACTTTGACAACAATTATTTCAGTATTAGGAGTAAGTGTGCCATCATATGTTTTTGCATTAGCATTATCATATACATTCGGATTTAAGATTAGATTATTTCCACTACTATATTCAAATGAATATCCATTTCAATCATCTGTGCTTCCAACAATAGCTTTATGTATGTTTACTATAGCTACAATAGCCCGTTTTACAAGAACTGAAATGCTTGATGTTTTAGATTCAGATTATATATTGTTAGCTGAGAGCAAGGGAGTAAGCGGCATACAGCTTATTATTAAGCATGAGTTGAGAAATGCATTAATACCAATAATTACAGTTTTAGCACCATTAATAGTAGGGCTTATGACAGGAAGTTTAGTTATAGAAAAGATATTTTCTATTCCCGGAATAGGAAGTCTTCTTGTTACAGCAATTCAGTCCAATGATTACAATGTTATAGTAGCATTAGCGTTTATATATAGTGCTATGTATATAGGTATTATGCTTGTGGTTGACATATTATATGGAGTTATTGACCCAAGAATAAGATTAGCAAAGGAGGATAACCATGAGTAATATTGTAGAAAAAGATGTACATTATGATTTTATTGAAGATGATTTTAACCTTGTTGGTAAGGATAAAATATCTCAGGTTGATGCCAATTACGCTAGTCAGTCATATTGGAAAGATGTTTTACACAGATTTTTAAAAAATAAGGGTGCAATAATAGGTTTGGTAAGTATACTTCTTATTGCTATAATGGCAATTGTAGGAGTACATTTAAGTGGATATACATATGATGCACAGATTATAGCAAATCAAAACCTTGCACCAAGAGTTCCTGTTTTGGAAAATATAGGAATATTAGATGGTAGTGAAACAATTAATACAACTGCTGGATCTGTAAAAACCAATAGATATATATCAGAGAATGGAACAACTGGACTTGAAGATACTTATTATTGGTTTGGTACAGATGTTCTTGGAAGAGATATATTTACAAGAACATGGATGGGAACAAGAATATCACTTTATATTGCTCTTGTTGCAGTTTTAATTGATATGATTTTTGGATTAAGCTATGGTCTTATTTCTGGATATTTTGGAGGAGCTGTTGATAACGCAATGCAGCGTTTTGCAGAAATATTAAATGGTATTCCTAATTTAGTTATAGTTACTTTGTTAATAATAGTATTAAAACCAGGTCTTGTAACTATTACATTTTCTCTTATGATTACAGGATGGATAGGTATGAGCCGTATAGCCCGTGCTCAGATGCTTAAATTAAAGGAACAAGAATTTGTATTGGCATCAAGGACATTAGGAGCAAAAAGCTTTTTCATAATATTTAAAGAAATTCTACCTAATATTTTTGGACAAGTAATTACCAATATGATGTTTTCTATTCCTAATGCCATATTTACAGAAGCTTTTTTAGCCTTTATTGGACTTGGAGTTCCAGCACCTATGGCATCCTTAGGATCATTAATAAGTGATTCTTTTAAATCATTTACAACACATCCATATATGATTATTGCTCCAGTAGTAGTTCTTGCAATATTAATGTTAAGCTTCAACATGCTTGCAGATGGTATTCGTGATGCATTTGATCCAAAAATGCAGCAGAGATAGGAGGTATAGGTATTATGGAAAAAGAAAAAGTGCTTGAAATAAGAGATTTATCTATATCATTTAAAACATCCAATGGTAAAGTAAACGCTATAAGAGGTGTTGAACTTGACTTGTATAAAGGTGAAACAATTGCTATAGTTGGAGAAAGTGGAAGTGGTAAATCTGTTACTATGAAAGCTGTAATGGGAATTTTGAGTAGTAATGGAGAAGTAAATTCAGGAAGTATTAATTTTACATATTACAGAGATAATGAAAAAGTAGATGTAGATATATTAAAGCTTTCAAAAAAGGAAATGAGAAAAAGGATAAATGGAAAGCGTATAGCAATGATATTCCAAGACCCCATGACATCATTAAATCCAACAATGACAATAGGTGATCAGGTAATGGAAGGAATGATATGGCATTATAAGACACCTAAAGATGAAGCATATAAAAGAGCAGTAGAACTTTTAGAGTTAGTTGGAATAAATGATGCTGAAAAAAGAATGAAAAATTATCCCCATCAGCTTTCAGGTGGTATGAGACAAAGAATAGTTATAGCTATTGCTCTTGCATGTAACCCAGATCTTCTTATTTGTGATGAACCTACTACAGCTCTTGATGTTACTATTCAAGCAAAGATACTTGAACTTATAAAAGATATTCAGAAGAAGATGAATATTTCTGTAATATATATAACTCATGATCTTGGTGTAGTGGCAAAAGTTGCTGATTATGTTGCAGTAATGTATGCAGGAAAGATTATAGAAAAAGGAACAGTAAATGATATATTCTATGATCCGCGTCATCCATATACATGGGGGCTTTTATCAGCTATGCCAGACCTTGAAACAAATGATGATAAACTTTATACAATACCAGGAACACCTCCAAATTTGGTTAACAAGGTTGCTGGTGATGCTTTTGCACCAAGAAATATTTATGCTTTAAATATTGATAATCGTGTTGAACCTCCTATGTTTAAAGTTTCTAATAGTCATTATGCGTCAACATGGCTTTTACATGAGAAAGCTCCAAAAGTTGAACTCCCAAAAGAACTTAAAAACAGAATTGATAGAATGCTGAAGGAGGCGAAGGCAGATGACAGATAAAAAGCCTTTATTAGAAGTTAAAAACTTAAAACAGCACTTTAAAATAAGTAGGAAGTTTACTGTTAAGGCTGTTGATGGTGTTTCATTCTATATTAATGAAGGAGAAACTTATGGACTGGTTGGCGAATCAGGAAGTGGTAAATCAACAATAGGTCGTTCAATAATTCGTCTTTATAATCCTACAGGCGGGCAGATGATTTTTGATGGAGTGGATATATCAGGAAAACTTTCTAATAAAGATATGAAACATTTAAGAATAAATATGCAGATGATATTCCAAGATCCTATGGCATGTTTAAATCCCCGCAAAAAGGTTCTTGATATAATAGCTCAAGGTCTTGATATACATAAGCTGTATAAGACTAAAGAAGAAAGAGAAGAAAAAGTTTATAAAATACTAGAAAAGGTTGGATTATCTAAAGAGCATGCCAATAGATATCCACATCAATTTTCTGGTGGACAGAGGCAGAGAGTTGGAATTGCAAGAGCTCTTATAATGAATCCTAAACTTATAATTGCAGATGAAGCAATTAGTGCTCTTGATGTTTCTATTCAGGCTCAGGTTGTTAATTTGATGAAAGAAATTCAGGAGGAGACAAATACAGCAATTCTATTTATAGCTCATGATTTATCTATGGTAAAATATATTTCAGATAGAATTGGAGTTCTTCATTTAGGACATCTTCTTGAAACTGGGACAACTGAAGAAATATTTTCTAATCCAGTCCATCCATATACAAAATCATTAATATCAGCAATTCCACATCCAAATCCAATAGTGGAAAAAACAAGATTATCAGAAACTTATGATTATGCCACAAGTGGAATCAGATATGAAGAAGGTAAAGAACAACATGTTGAAGGGACACACTATGTCCTTGCAACTGATGAAGATTTTAAAAAGTGGACTCAAAAGTAATTTAACATTTGTATTATGGTGCTCATTGATATTATAAGTCAGTGCAAGTAGTATATATTTTAAGTGAATAAAATTTGTTTTTGAGACTTCCCATATATGGGAAGTCTTTTGTTGGTGTGCTTTGAGGCACACATTTCTTATTGGGTCATATTTGCAAGCCTATATTCAACTGGAGTCATGTAGTTTAAAGCACTATGAATGTGCTTGTTGTTATACCATAAAACATAATGTCTTAACTTTAACTTAAGTCCCTCTAAACTATTAAAAATTTTATTGAATGCAAATTCTGTCTTTATTATTTTGTATCCAGCTTCCGCTACGGCATTGTCATAAGGACATCCTTTTTTACTTAGGGTTTGCTGAGCAAACCCTATTTAATTATGTGATTCCGGTGGACGCTTCTACAAATGACTGGCTTAGATCAATTATTTCTGTATAGGCTTCATTTTTTCCTTG
>CAZPRO010000043.1:0-16501 GCA_964588775.1 uncultured Clostridium sp. | reverse complement strand
CGTATTCTTCCCAGAATCATACTCAAACCCTTCTTCCACAGGTTTACCTCCTGGAGTCATATGTTCCTGAGAATTCCACCAGTTAAAGTGTGGATAAATTATATAATGTTTTTCATATTCATAGGTCATTCTTGAATCATCTTTAGTTATCATACATTCATCAAGTTTTTCCCCTTCTCTGATTCCGATTTCCTTCATATCTCCATCTGGATTCATAGCCTTAGCCAAATCAGTAATTTTAAATGAAGGAATTTTAGAGATATAAGTTTCTCCACCTTTTGATTCTCTTAAAGCCTTAAATACAAGATCAACACCTTCATCTAATGTAATCCAGAATCTTGTCATTCTATAATCTGTAATAGGCAGAGTTTTTTCTCCACTTTCAAGCAATGATTTAAAAAATGGAATAACAGAACCTCTGCTGCCTGCAACATTACCATATCTTACAACTGAAAATACTGTTCCATGACCTGCTGAATAGGCATTTCCTGATATGAAAAGTTTATCAGAAACAAGTTTTGTTCCCCCGTATAAGTTTATAGGATTTACAGCTTTATCTGTAGATAATGCTACTACCTTTTTAACACCACAGTCAATGGCAGCATCTACAATATTCTGTGCACCATGAATATTAGTTTTTATAGCTTCAAAAGGATTATATTCACAGGCAGGAACCTGCTTCATTGCTGCTGCATGAATTACATAATCCACATCCTTAAAAGCTCTGTAAAGTCTGTCTTTGTCTCTTACATCTCCGATAAAGAATCTTAATTTTCCATATTTATCAGGATATTTTATTCTGAATTCTTTTGCCATTACATCCTGTTTAAATTCATCTCTTGAATATATAACTATTTTTTTTGGATTAAATTCATCTAAAATCCTTTTAGTAAATTTTTTACCAAAGGAACCAGTACCACCTGTTATTAAAATTGTTTTATCATTAAGCACTTCAACACCCTCCATTTCCTATGTGTTTCTTAAGTTAAACATTCTTTTCTATACATGTTTTTATTTCCTTATGTGCTCTCTCCATAATAGGAAGAATTTCATAATTAAATAAGTCTCCTACCAAAATGTAATCTTCATTTTCTAATGCTTCAATAATTTGTTCAAGATATTCATTAATATCTCCTATTCTTATTTCTTCTTCCTGAACTTCTCTTGTTTTTTCTATAACCTGACTTACCCAGTCCATTCCATCAGCAATTTGAGGAATTGTCTTTATTCCCTGCTGTTCGTTTCCTTCCTGTATAAGTTCAAATACATTTATAATTCCCTTTTCTAAATTATCTAAATATTCATCTGCTGTTTTTAGTGCTTCTATCTGTTTAGCTTTCATTTTTTTCATCTCCTCTATTATAGCTCTTCAAGTCTTTCCTTTGATTTTTCCATACATTCAACGGCAAATTCAAGCATTTCCTTTATTTTTTTATAAAAACCTTCATTTTCTTCTACTATTTCCTTATCAGTTTTTACAACATCCTTAGGCTCCGTTAAAATTTCATAAATTATTGGATAAATCAAGGAATCTACCAGTTCAATTCCTATACGCTTTTCTTCTATTTTTTTATCTATATTTTGTAATTTTCTTAACAAATCATTTATATTTACAGACTTCTTCAAAACTACGCTTTTTTTCATTTCATCAACTATTTTTAAAGCTTCTTTTGAATATTTTATAATATCCTTACAGCATCTAGTTGTATCTTCAAAGCATTTTATAGCATTGCTTTTCATGTCAACCTTATAATCTATGTCTTCAAATATTTCAAATTTTTCTTTTTTATACTTTTCCATTGCTTCAGCAAGGGTCATCTGCACTGTACCCTTTATTTTTGCTCCACCTTCTGTGGCATTTATAAATGTTGTATCTGAATAGAAATCAATTATTTCTTCAAGGGCTCTTCTATAATCATTTAAAACAAGGCTTGTTCTTACTGGATTGCCGTTAATATCTTCAACATATATATCATCTTCACGTTTAAGTTCATTGAATCCTATTTTTCCATCCCTGTTTTGTGATATAAGGGCATGGCTTCTTTCTCCTGTATAAGCCAAATCCTGACCTATTAAAATTACTGGATTACACCCTATCATGGCTGCATAAGATGCCATTGAATGGGCAACAGATCCCCCAGAAATTATAGGCTGTATATAATGTTCTGCTATCCTGCTCAATACCTGATTATATGCAAAAAATAATTTTTTACCCTTATGTTCATTTACAACCTTATCACTTGTTCCTTCATAAAACAGCAACGGAACATTTAAATCTTCTATATAATCCTTACATAAAGTATAACTCATCTCCAAAGGATCAACTACAGTAAGAAGATGCGGCTTTATTCCTTTATCAATTAATGATCTTAAGGTTCTTCCTCCACTAACTATAATCATATCATCATGAACATCTTTTAATAAATCTATGTTCTTTTGAAGGGATGGCCCTGCTGATACAATTACTGCCGGCCTGTTTTTATATCTGTTTTCATATAAATCCGCCGGAACTCCTTGTACTATTTGAGGCATATTTCCACATAGGGTTTCAAACCATCTTTCACCAAAACGCAGCTTTGTACTAACCTCTATACTAACACTTAAAAAATACTCCTTTATCTTTTTCAACAAATCCAGTATTTCTTTCCCATAAATCTGTTCATAATTAGCAAAATACACAAACTGTATCTGATACAAGTTAAATTCATGTATTTTTTCTTTGGCTTCTGCCATAAAACATTCAAAATCTGCACAGGCTACTGTAAGCTTTTCATCATTTTTTACCCATTCCAAATTTTCTATGTATTCCTTAAGCTTTCTATTTGGCTCAAATACAAGTATATCATTATTTCTATATTTTCTTCTTAAAAGCTTTATATGTTCCCCTACTGCAAATCCATATACAATAAGAACACTTTCGCTGGATTTGACATCATTAAACTTCATGAAAAATTTATCTATTTCAGATTTCATATTGTATTTACTTCCAATATAAATCCATTTGTTATCTTTATTAATTCTTAATATCTTCAAATCATCCTTAGTATTCTCAATTTGAAAATCCAAATCTGCACATATCATACATTCACCTCTTTATATATTTATCGATTGTTGACTAATTTTCTTTAATTCATTTATCTCTTCAGCAATATTATTCAGAGATTCTTTAATTAAGACTTTTGCTTCTAAAATTAATTTTTCCATTTTTTTAATATTATCAGTTTCACAAGTACAGGTAAAATATTCGTAAATTATTGGATACAGCAGCATGGCATAGGTTTCATCTGCATTATACAAATCAATTACAGCTGTAGAGTTTTCCTCTACACTTCTATTTAAACTAAGATAAAGCCTTTCTCCTGTATTCTTTAACTTTTCCATTTCCTGTACTGCTTTTTTTAGCATATTCTTATCTATTTTTTCAACATGAAACTTTTGAAAAGTTTCTTTTCCATATTGTTTTATAGCCTGGTTTAATTTCATGACTGTAGTCCCCTTTATATGTGCCCCTCCTTCTGTGGCATTTATAAATTTGGTATGGGGATACAGCTTAATAATTTTTTCCATTGCTATTCTCTGATTATTTAATACTAAGCTTGTTCTAATTTTATTCCCATAAACATCATCAACATATATGTCATCTTCTTTTACTGCTATTTCATAGTTGTAACTTCCGTCCTTATTTTCAGCAATATCTGCATGAGCCTTTTTATCTGTATAAGCAAAATCCTGGCCAATTAAAATAATGGGACTGCACCCTATATTAGCCGCATAGGAAACCATTGCATGAGCCACTGAACCTCCTGTTGATATATGACTTATTTTTAGTCCTGCTATTTTTTTAATTAAATTATTATATGTATAAAATATTTTCCTGCCCTTATGATGTTTCAAAATATTTAAGTTAGCACTTTCAGAAAATAATAAAGGTACCTCCATTTCATTTAAATAGTCCTTTACAAGAGTATAATTTCTTTCAGTAGAATCAGCTATGACAAGAAGATCTGGATTTATTTTTTTATCAAGGAGACAGGATAAGGTTCTCCCTCCACACATTATAACAAAACTTTCTTCACTTCCCTTTAACTCATGAATATTTTTATCCAAAGATGGTCCTGCAGATACTATTACTGCAGGCTTATTTAAAAATCTGCTGTTGTAAACATCTGCTGGTGTACTTTTAACAATATATTTAATGCTATGTATTACATTGTAAAACCATGTCTTTCCAAAAAATTTCTTAGTATTCACGTCTATTGCAATGTTTACTACAATATTATTAACTATATTAAAAAAAATCCTGCTTTCTTCCTTATACAAACTAGTATAATTAGCAAAGGGTAAATACTCAGAATTTTTAAAATTAAACTCATTTATATATTCCTTAATTTTTCTATTTAATTCTCCTTCATTACAGCATATAACTTCTATGTATTTGTCATCAGTAACCCATTGAAGAGAATTTGCATATTTGTACACTTTTTTATTAGGTTCAAAAATCAATATGGAATTTTTATTATAAATTTTTCTTAAAGCCTTAATATGATCTCCAGTTCCAAAACCATATACAACAAAAACATCCCTATCCAGCTTCTTTCCTTTAATCAATTCTAAAAACCTGCTTACTTCTCTTTGGCTATTATATTTGCTTCCTATATATATGTTTTTTTCATCCTTAAAAATTTTCAATATGTCATAATTATCCTTAGTTTTTTCCATATCATAATCATAATCTACAATCATGCACTATCCTGCTTTCTAATTTATTAATATACAATTATTTTTATTATATCATTTAAAAACAAAATATTATATGCACTTTAACTTAAAATAATATAATATTTGAATATAAAAAAAGATATTCCCAAGGGAATATCTTTTTTTATATTCAAATATTAGCCTAATAAGCTTAATACTTGGTTTGGTGCTTGGTTAGCTTGAGCAAGCATTGACTGAGCAGCTTGAGTTAAGATGTTACTCTTAGTGTATTCCATCATTTGCTTAGCCATGTCAGTATCTCTTATTCTAGATTCTGCTGCTTGTAAGTTTTCAGATGTGTTATCTGTTGAAGTTATAGTATGTTCTAATCTGTTTTGAACTGCACCAAATGTAGCTCTGTGTTTAGAAACCATGTTGATTGCACTTTCAATCTTAGCTAATGCATTAGATGCAGAAGTTTGAGAACTTAAAGATAATCCTTTAACTCCTAAAGCAGATGCAGTCATAACTTGCATACTAACACCGATAGTGTATCCGCTCTTGTTTCCTACTTGGAATGTAATCTTAGAAGTAGAATTTAATACTTTGATTCCATTGAAAGTAGTTTGAGAAGCTATTCTTGTGATTTCACTTGTTAATTGGTTAACTTCTTTTTGGATTAAAGCTCTGTCTGAATCAGTGTAAGTACCATTAGCTGATTGCATAGCTAGAGTTTTTAATCTTTGTAGCATTGAGTGAGTTTCAGTTAACGCACCTTCTGCAGTTTGTACTAAAGAGATACCATCTTGAGCATTAGTAGAACCTTGATCTAATCCTCTGATTTGAGATCTCATTTTTTCAGAAATAGCAAGACCAGCTGCATCATCACCAGCTCTGTTAATTCTGTAACCAGAACTTAACTTTTCTATTGCCTTTCCTGAACTTTCTGTGTTGATTCCCATTTGTCTGTGCGCATTCATCGCATTAAGGTTATGTGCTATTATCATAATAAATTCCTCCTTGATTTTTGAAGTTTAGACATCCTTGTCTTTTTATAATCAACTCTTAAGAGTTAATCGCTTATAAGCTTTACATTTATATATTCGGCTTCAAATTTAATTACTTTAGCCTTTTTTTTATTTTTTTTTATTTTTTTAACCTTCTCTGTTAAAAAAATACGGATAGCTTTTAAAACTTGTATATCCCTTTTGGGCATTTCTATTTTTTCTTAATGAAACCATTTCTTCTTTAATACTTTGCTTTTCTTTCAAAAGAATTTCTTTCACTTTCTTTTCTAATGCCATAATATTAAATTCTTCTACAATTACTTTAATCTCATCCTTGGAAAAATCATTTTTTTTAATCTGCTCAATTATGTCTCCTCTTTTTTTTATCAAAGCTTCCAGTTCATTATCTTCTTTTACTTTATTGATTATTTCAATTGTCAAGTCTCTATATTCTTCTAACAAGCTTCTTAAATTCATATTGTGCCTCTATACTTACTATCCTAAATAGGATGCTAATGAACTTTGCTGAGACTGCAATTCTGCCAATGAACTTTCCAATTTAGAATATTTGCTGTATAATAAGTCTTCTTTAGTAGTATATGCACTTTCCATCTCTTCAATTTTCTTTTGCCTGTCCTTAATATCCAATGTCATTTCATTTATAGTTGCATAAGTTCCTGTGGCAAAACCAGCTTTTCTTGCAAATATAGAATCAAAGTTAACAACCTGTTTCTTTAGAATGTCTGTCATTTTTGCCATGATACCATCATCACTGCTTACTGTATCATTTGCTATTCCCTTTAAAAATAGTTCCTTAATACCGTCTGGATTTTCTTCTATTGCAGCCAATAATTTATCTTCATCAATTTCAAAAATACCATTTTGACTTGAATAATCTTTAACTGGAGTTATTCCTATTCTTTCAAGGTTTAAACCAGTACCTTTCATAATAGAACTCATAGCATTTTTCATTTGATCTGCAAAATCAACCAAATAGTCATCATTTCTTAAAAGGCCTGTCTTAGCTTTTTCTTCTAACTTTTCAATCTGTTGATCAGTTAACCCCTCTTTATCCTCATCTGTTAATGGCTTGTAGCTTCGATCATATTCTTCATACAGCTTAGTGTTAATTGCACCTAAAAGACTGTTATAATCATTGATAAAATCAACAATCTTGTCTTTAAGCTCCGTACCATCTGGTTTTACATTTATAGTAACAGTACTTCCATCAGAAGGTGCATCTAATATATTGAAAGTAACCTCATCTAATGTAATTTGGTTTGAATTTCCTGTATGTGTGTAAGTTAAACCTGTATCTTTATTTCTAATTGAAACCTCTGCATTGCTTCCAGCTTCTATGGCTTTCATTCCAGTATTGTCTCTTATTGAACATTTGAAATTAGTAACTGCTGATGAATCAATGGAACTTATTATTCCACCATCATACTTCAATCCATATTGAGATAATGCATTATTAAGATTTGCAATTCCCACTGCTTCATCACTATCTCTAGTAAATTTTACAGTTTGTCCATTTATAATCAAATCTTTATTAGTATCTGTTAATATATCTTCTACTGATAAAGATGTTTGAGCTGAAGTACCAGCTACTTCAGACAATTCAGCTCCTCCAGCTATTTTACATTCTCCTAAAGATACACCGCTTCCAATTATTTTTGATTCAAAACCTATTGTACCATCTGTTTCTGAATAAACAGCTTTTACTTTGTTTGATAATTTATTGCTGTCTTCCTGTGATTCAGATGCTTTGATTATTGCATTATTCATAGCATCAGCTAAACTCTTGGTAAGCTTTTTTATATTTTCATCACTGTTATCATTATCATACTCTTCTTTTAAACTTTTGATTGTGTCAAAATCATCATCAGAAATAGTTAAATTATTTCCCATAACAGTAAAATTCTTTATATCTCCACTATCTATGGCACCTAATAAATCATTAACTCTTTTAGTCTCTGTTTTTGCATAAGTAGCTGCATTAACACCAATGGTATTTAATGGATTACTGCCTGTAAATATGGATAATTCAGCATCACTTCCTGTTGCCTTTGTTTCAATAACTAAACCACCATTTCCATTATCAACAAAATCACTATATTGTGCAGTAACACCTGCATCTTTTAACTTAGTATTTAAATATTCAGCCTTTTGCTTTAATTTTTCTTTTAATTCACTTGAATTTTCACTACCTGTTATGTTCACACCAGTTGCTGTACTGCTTAAATCTACATTTACATTATTAACAGTAATATTTGTTATATCCTTTAAGTCATCAGCCTTTAATTGATACTTAGCTGCTGTAGCCTTACTAGATACAGTAACTTCGTAATTTGCAGTTTTAGCCTTTGTACTTGCTGTTGCTGTAACAGTATTGGCATCACTGGATTTTGCCTTCATAATATTATAGGCACTAGTACTTGATAAACTGTTGCTTCCTAAAATATCAAAATAATTATTGTAAAAAGATTTTGCCTGAGTCATTAATGTTCTATACTGTTCCTGTTTATACTGCTCAATCTTCAAATTTTGAGTTGCGCTATTAATCTTTGTCTTTTGTCTTATTAAATTTGCTTCTACTAAGGCATCAATATCAATGATTCCTGTTATACCAGTCATTCTTGTAGGCATAATATCACTCTCCTTTACATACCTTGACTTTTAGCCTTTTTATAAGTTTCATGCCACATATCTCTAATTTCCTGAATTAATGGCATCACTTCATCTATATCCTTCAAATCTTTACTCATATTAGCCTGTGCCAGCTTTTTCTTAATAAAAGTATAAATTTGTAATAATTGTTTTGTCCATGGTGCCTGCTTAGTATCCAGACTAATTATTAATTCAGTAAATACATCCTGTGCTTTCATTAAATTATGATGTGCTGTTTTTACATCCTTATCAATAATTGCCTGTCTTGCCACTTTAACAAATCTTACACCACCATCTACAAGCATAAGTAACAACTGTTCCTTTGATGCATAATTTACACTATTATTTTTGTATATATTATAACCTTGTTGATACATACCATAATCCCCCTATTTTTTAGCATCCAAATTTATGCCTTTGGAATTTTCTTCGTTTAGTATTTCTACTTTTTCTGCCTGAACCCCTATTGAAGCCTCCGTTGATTTTGTAGCATATACAGATATTTTTTCTTTTCTTTTTCTTTTATTAGGAGTATCTTTAGGACTCTTTTCATCATCTTTCAATTTTTTTAAAACAGAAGATTTTTCACCAGTTTGTATTTTACTTGTAGATATCTCTTCCTGCATCTGCATTTTTATATTCAAATTCACTTTATTAAATTCAAACTCCAAAGCAGCAGTCCTCCATTCTTAATAAATCCTGAGACTTTATTACATTAAACCTTTTTATCCAATATGCCTGCCTGCTCACACATACTTGCTACCATATCTAATATCTTCTTAGGAGGCAGCTCAAGTACAACTTCCTCTGTCTGATCTTTTACTACTTTTACCATAGTAATTCCCATTTTTTCATGCCTTTCATATTCTGTATGAGTCTGCTGTTCTTTTAAAGCTTCATTTAATTTTTTAACAGCTTCATCTAAATCCTTCTCACTATATTTATTCTTATCTTTCTTTGTATCCTTTTCTGCTGTTTCTTCATCTTTAGCTGTTTCTTTGATTTTTATCATTTCCTGCATAACTTTATTATTATCATATTGAGATACATCTAAATTATCAGTATAAGTTTTTAAGTATTCCTGATTTCTATTTATCATATTAACATCCATGTTTTTTAACCCTCCTTGATATAATACTTCTTGTTAACTTTTTCTCAAATTCTTCAATAAATCAATATTAACCTTAGCAGCTTCAATATTTTCCTTTTCTACCTGTTCATATAGTTCTTTTCTTAGTATGCTCACTTTTTTAGGTGCTTTAATACCAAGTTTAACACTTCCATCATCTACTTTGCTGACTGTAATTTCTATATCATCACCAATCATAAGTGATTCACCTTTTTTTCTAGTTATAATAAGCATGCCCAAATCACTCCTTCATTAGTGGTACTTTTGTTTTATACTTTGTACTGTCTACAATTATCTGTTCCGCTAACCTTTTTCTTTCGTTTACAATTATAGGTCCCTGCAAATTTGTAGTAACTTTTTTAGGATCTGAATTTAGTGTTACTGTGGAATATACCAATACCTCTTGAGAAGAAATAAGTTTTAAATGCTGAATGGTTTCGTCACTTAGCTGAATTCTATAATCATTAAAAAATTCATAAGGTGAAACTACAATCAATCCAATCTCATTATTTTCTAAAGATTGAAGTAATTTAAATGGTTCATATTCTTTTAAATCCACAAGTATAAACTTTTTTAATTCATTAAATCCTAGAATTCCCTTTTCAAAAGTTAAAACATCCTTTTCTTCGTATTCAATTTTACCATGAACTACTGATTCAAATATCATATTATGCACTCTCCTCTTTAGTGTTTAAACATAGTCCATTATTGTTTTTGTCAAAATACTTGAACTACATTGAAGTGATGCTGTATAAACAGTCTGTAATACTGAATAATTCATCATTGTTTCGGCATAATCTATATCTTGAACACTTGACAACACTTCTGTTAAATTATAATTCTGGTCTTCATTGTTGCTTAATGCATTTTCCATTCTATTCTGCATAGCCCCAACTTCTGATCTTCTCATTAGAAGATTTTGGCTTATGGAATTTAAATCTGTCAAATAATCATTTTCCAATAATTCTAATTGAGTTTTCTTTGTTGTTGTACCATCAGCATTATTAATAGTCACTTCTTCTTCTGGATTTTCTAATGCATATTCTATCTTCTCAAAAATATCCATAACATTTATAGACTTATTGTTCTGATCTATTGCATTAAACTCCATTATTTCCGATGCTGTTATATTATAACTTATTGTAACTCCCTGAGATATTTCAATATCTCTTTCAGTTCCAATTTGAGTTAATATTTCATCCTGAGTAAGTTTTGAGTTTTTAGTAAAGATATAAGTATCATATATATTATTTGCTGAGCTTTCTGCTTCATCACTATCTAATCCATAATTGGCACTTAAATAAGTTTTTAAAGCTGATGTCATGTTTTCCTTAGTACTTCCTGTTCCAGATATATCCACAGGAGTTGTAATTGCAGTTCCATTTACAGAAAATGTCAAGTCATTTCCACTAATAGAAAAATTGCTTAGTTGATCAGTTCCTATAGTAACTGTTGTACCTGTAACAGCATTTCCATTTTCATCCGAATAAGATAATTTCCCATTAGAATCCAATGTAACAGGTGTAGATAGTGTCTTTGTTCCACCAAATATATAAGATCCATCATAATTTATATTTAAGGTGTCTCTCATCTGTTTTTTTAATTCTGTTATTTCATTTTTTATTGATGTATATTCATCCTGTGAATAAGTACCATCACCAGCTTGAACTACTAATTTATTCACTCTTGATATCATATTGGTAAGCTGTCCTAAACTGGTATCTGTTACATCAAGCCAATTGGTTGCTGTCTTTATATTAGCTTTATACTGGTCATTGGCTGCTGTTTCTGTATTAATTTTCATAATTTTTGATGCACTTGATGAGTGATCTGATGCTTTATTTACCTTCATTCCTGTTGATAATTGATTCTGCAGTGTCCCCATATTATTTAAGTTTCTGTTAAGATTTCTTAAATAAGTATTTGTCATCATTGTATTAGTTATTCTATGACTCATATTATACCTCCTACACTAATCCTATGATTACATCCAGTAAAGAACTTACTGTTGAAATCACTTTTGCATTAGCCTGATATGCATGATTAAATTTAATCATATCTGTCATTTCTTCATCTAATGATACTCCTGATTCCTGATCTCTGTCATTTAGAGCAACACTTTGAGTATATTCTGCTGATTCCAATGCTGTTTCTGAAGAATTCACCTTAGTTCCAAGGTTAGTTATTTCAGTATTGTATTTACCACTTATTGTTGATCCTGCACTATTTCCTCTAAGACTCATTCCGTCATCATCAAAACTTATTCCAGCATTACTGTTTAAAAATGCATTTCTATCTGCAAAATCTTCCTTTGTCATTTTTGTAAATAATATTTTCAAATCTGCAATCTTAGCCATTGCTAATGCTCTGTTACCATCACCTTCACCACTAACATCTGTTTCTCCACAGTTTAATTTAGTAGTATCATTGAAAAGAACTCCATTTATGGATATATTTCCAGCATTGATTCCTTTATCAGTAAGAAGAAAGGCTTCATCTCCATCACTATTGAGCTTATATTGTGTTTTTGTACCATCTGATTCAATCAATTCATAAATAGTATCATTACTGCCACTATAAAATTTGTTCAATTTATCTCCTGAAGCAGATACATATTCTCCAGCACCATTATTACTATACTGTACTCCTCCAAATGTATATTTATCACTAGCAGAATCATAGGAAACTGACTTACTTTCGCTTGGATCTGTTACAACAAAAATCAAATTATTCATATCATTTCCACTAGCATCACCAGTTTGAATTATATTGAAACAATATGCTATGGAAGCTGCAATATTATCAAGCTGATCCATATAATAATCAATTTCAGACTGAATAACCTGATAACCTGCAATTTCTCCTTCTGTTGTCTTAAACATATATTTATTTGAAAAATCAAGTACACTGCCTAAATCCATACTTGGATTACTTTGATAAACTTCATAACCTTTTGTAGTTACATTGGCTGTATTATCACCAACTTTAATAGATACAGAACCATTATCATTACAATTTATTTCAACACCATTTACAGCAGTTCCACCTGAACCAGTTACAGTTATACCATTAACATCCATACTTCCATCGCTTAAAATTGGCACTTTAACAGTTCCTATTGAAGGAATTTCAAATACTTTTTCTGTATCTGTGCTTGATGCTTCTGGTGTTCCTGTAACATATGTTCTTCCTATATATCCCTCATAATCTGCTTCTAATACTCTGTTAGTTTCCAATTCCTTTTTTAACTCTTCAGCTTCTTCAGCACTATTACAAGTTATTTCTAAAGTTTCCTTTGCTGATTCATTAGGACTTCCAAGTTTCATATAATTTATTTTTAAAATAGGTCTGCCATGTGCATCAGTACCACCATCTTCAATACTGTCTACATAAGAAAATCTCTTATATGTTGTATCTGTATAATCTTTTGATACTAATTTTTCTCCCTCATTAAGGCCTTCTGTTGCTTTTAATTCTATTCTGTCATAACTTTCTCTATCAACATCTACTCCAAATTTGCTGCTTAACTCATCAATTAGCAAATCTCTCTTATCCATTAAGTCATTAGCTGACATTCCTAATGAAGAAATTCTTAATATTTCCTGATTTAGGTCTCTTATATTATCAAGCTTAGCATTTATATCATTTACTGTATTTTTTAATTCTGTCTGAGCATCACTGGTTAAATCTTTAAGCTGTGTATATCTGCTATTTAATAAAGCTGTCAAAGATTCTGCACTAGATAATGCATCTTTTCTATTTGCTGGAGTATCAGTAGAGCCTGTTAACTCCTGAAATGATGCATACATTGAACTTAATGCTCCCTGAATCCCTTTTGTAGATATTTCTCCCAACACATTTTCAATTTTGCTATAGTATTGATTTTTAATTTCAGCTGTACCTACATCTGTAGTAGCCTCTCTTACACGATAATCAATAAATGTATTTCTGATTCTTTGTATTGCTGTTGCTTCTGCTCCAGTTCCAACTTGACCAGCTGTCAAAATTGCATATTTGGAATTTCCTCCAAAGGGTCTTGTTGTTTCTATTTGTACTCTTTGTCTTGAATAACCTGTTGTTGTTACATTTGCTATGTTATGCGATGAAGTACTTATTGCATTCTGCATAACAGCTAAGCCTCTATTAGCCGTTGTAAATGTATCAAACAAACCTGCCATAATAATCTATCCTTTCATTTTCACTTCCATGTAAATTTAGTCTTCTTCCATGATTTTATTTTAAATTTCCATATGAATTATAAGTTTTAACCCTTCTATCCGGATTAAGTATTGATAATATTTTCATATTGAAACTTATTCCCTGCTTTAATATCAATTCATTACTGTCTTTTCTTATCTGAACATTTTTTAGTGTGGTTTTTAACTTTTCAAATGCCTGAGTAAGTTCTGGATTATTTTGGGCTTCTACAAATTGAGTTACTTTCTGCTTTCCCATAACTTTTCTTCGTGCTATCTCAGCTTCGGCTATTTCTTTAGAACATTCATTTATTTCATCAACTATAGCTTCTAATTCAAATACATCTTTCTTTTTTATTAAATCAAATTGTCTATCTAATAAACCAAGCAACTTACTTAGTCCCTGTTCCTGTCTATTCAATAATTCTATTATTTCTTTCATATATCCTCACCTTGCATAGCATTTAGAATACTTCTTGCTGTAAGTTTTGCTTCAACATTATATGTGTTATTGTCTATACTATATTTAAGTGCTTCTACTTTTGCAGAATTATCCAAATCTTTAATTTCTTCAACCTCTCTAAGTTTTTTGCTGAAAGATGAAATTTCAATTCTATCAGTAGACTTTACTTCTTTTGATTTATCAATCTGCATCACTTTATTTGTATTATATGAATTTACATATGCCTGATTTACTATTCTACTAATACTCATAATCATTTCTCCATTCTTTTATTGTTATTTTATTTATCGAACATTCTTATTTTTTATTTAGTTTTTTCATATAAAAAGAGGTAAGAAGTAACAACGATTATTATTTCTTACTTCTTACCTCTTACCAAAAAAGAACTCCTTTAAGAGTCCTTCTCTATTTCAATGATTTTAATCTTTCAGCATCACTTACAATACTTGTTATTCTTACACCAAAGTTTTCATCAACAACAACTACTTCTCCTAAAGCTATCTGTTTACCATTAACCAAAATTTCAACTGGTTCTTCTGCTAATTTTTCTAATTCTATCAAGGAACCTGTACCCAAGTTTAAAATATCCTGAATGCTCTTCTTTGTTCTTCCAAGTACAACAGAAATATCTAATGGAACATCTAATATTAAATCCATATTTTTCATTGGTGGTACATTTGATTGTGGTGTTAATGGCTCAAATGTTGCTTGATGTACTTCAACAGGCTGTTGATACATAGGTTGCTGATACATAGGCTGCTGATATTGTGGTGCATATTGTGGCTGCGGCGCATATTGTGGTTGCGGTGCATACTGTGGCTGCGGTGCATATTGTGGCTGTGGTGCAGATGCAGCAGGCTGTGGTTCAGGCTGTGGTGGAGTCTGCTGAACTTCTTTACTTTCAATAGGCTGACTTTCTGATGCTTTATCTTCACCTGTCATTATTGCTACTATATTTTTAGCAGTTTCTATTGGAAAAATCTGCATTATATTACTGTCCACAATATCTCCAATAGTCATTTTAAATGAAACTTTAACTATTGGCTGATCTTCAGGTATTTCATCAGATATTGGAGAATCTCCATCTTCAACAACCTTAGCTCTTGGTGGTGATATATCTACCTTTCTTCCAAACATTGTTGCCATAGAAGTTGCAGCAGAACCAATCATCTGATTCATTGCTTCTGATACAGCACTTATTTCAATTTCTGATAATGAAGTAGCTTCTTGTTCAACATTACCATCTCCACCCATCATCAAATTAGAAATAACTGAACCATCCTGTATTTTAACTATTAGTATATTTCTTCCAACAATACCTGTAACATATTCTATGTCCAAAACTATATTAGGAGTTGCAAATCCATCTCGTATTTCCTTTAAAGTAGTTACTGATACTACTGGAGTAGTAATATTAACCTGCTGGTTTATTAATTGATATAAAGCTGTAGATGCAGATCCCATAGAAATATTACCTATTTCTCCAAGTAAATCTTTATCAATTTCTGTTATCGCATCTGCTCCTAATGCTCCACCACCAATAGATTCTTCATTTGATTTAGTGCTGCCATCATCTCCTCCTGACAGCAAGGCATTAATTTCATCTTGTGATAAAAAATCATTGCTCATTCCCATTCACTTCCTTATCTGTTATATCTAATATAATAACGCCCATGTTTTTCCCTGAAATACCTGGTTTTGCATAATAGCATTCTTCATTTCCTACATACACTTTGATTGGGGATGAGCTCTTATTATCAAGTTTAATAACATCACCAATATTTAATCTTAAGAAATCATCTACTGTCAAATTACTAGTGCTTCCTAATTCAGCTACTACTTCAACATCAACTTTGTTAATTCCCTCTTCAATTTTGGCTCTTGAATCAGCAAGCAATGCTTCGTCAGTATTCTGAAATGCATATTGTACTACAAGCCTGTCTAATATTTTTTCAATGCTCAAATATGGAATACACATATTTATGAAAGTACTTCTCTTATTCATCTCAACGGAAAAAGTAATTAATGCCACTGGATCATTAGGTGCTAAAGTCTGGTTTATTGCAGGATTTGTTTCAATTCCTTCAACTTCAGGCTCAACCTCCAATACTGATTCCCATGCTAATTTAAGATTACTTATCATTCCACCAGTTATCTGACTCATTATATTTTTATCTATATCTGAGAATTCTTTTGTTGATATTTTTCTTGTTCCATTACCACCTAACAATATATCTATAACCTGCAGCGAAAATTGCGGATTAGTTTCAAAAAGTATTGTTCCTGATAATGGCGGCATTTTAAAAATTGTGATAATAGTAGGGTTTTGCACAGAATG
>CAZPRO010000042.1:0-16869 GCA_964588775.1 uncultured Clostridium sp. | reverse complement strand
TCACATGGACATTGTGGAATACTTCATGGAGATTATGTTGATAATGATGAAACATTAGAATATTTGGGCAGGATTGCCTTATCTCATGCACAGGCAGGAGCAGATATGGTTGCGCCTTCAGATATGATGGATGGTCGTATAGGATTTATAAGAAAGATTCTTGATGATAATGGATATAAAAATGTAAGTATAATGAGCTATAGTGCAAAATACTGTTCAGCATTTTATGGCCCATTTAGGGAAGCAGCAGATTCTGCACCACAGTTTGGTGACAGAAAAACATATCAGATGGATCCTGCAAATAGGCTTGAAGCAATATGTGAAACAGAAAAGGATATAGAAGAAGGTGCTGATATAATAATGGTTAAACCTGCATTATCTTACCTTGATGTAATAAGAGAATGCAGAAATGAATTTAGACTTCCCCTTGCAGCTTATAATGTAAGTGGAGAATATTCAATGGTTAAAGCAGCAGGAAAAATGGGAATTATAGATGAAAAACGTGTTATGATGGAAATACTTACTTCAATAAAAAGAGCAGGAGCAGATATTATTATTACATATCATGCATTAGAGGCGGCAAGGATTTTGAATAAGCAATAAAAGGTTCAGAAGTACTGCTTATTGTAATTTAACTGTTGAATTTAATGTTGTTCAAAGATATATAAAAGTGAAAGGAGAAGTTTAGCAAATAAGTATGTAAAATATTTAGCTAACATAGAAATAATGAAAAATAATGAAATATTTGAAGAATCAAAGAAGTATATGCCTGGCGGAGTGAACAGTCCTGTAAGAGCATATAGAGGAGTTAATATGAGCCCTCCTGTAATAAAGTCTGGTAAGGGTGTAATAATAAAGGATGAAGAAGATAAAGAATATATAGATTTTGTTCTTGCATGGGGTCCATTAATTTTAGGACATTGTGATGAAGATGTTGTAAAAGCAATAAAAGAAACAAGTGAAAAAGCAATTGCTTTTGGAGCACCTACAAACCTTGAACTTAATCTGGCTGAGTTTTTGTGTAATAATCTTGATAATATTGATATGATAAGGATGGTTAATTCAGGTACAGAAGCTACTATGAGTGCTGTTAAACTGGCAAGAGGTTACACAAATAGAAATAAAATTGTAAAATTTGCAGGATGTTATCATGGCCATTTTGATGGTTTTTTAATAGAGGCAGGTTCAGGTGTTATTACCAATGGAATACCAGGCTCACTTGGAGTTCCAGAAGGTGCAATTGAAAATACTTTAATAGGTGTCTATAACCATAAACAGCAGATAACTCAGTTATTTAAGGAACATGGAAATGAAATTGCGGGTGTTATAATAGAACCCGTAGCTGGAAATATGGGAGTGATAAAAGCAGATAATGATTTTATGGAACTGTTAAGATCATTATGTGATGAATATGGTTCACTTCTTATTTTTGATGAAGTAATGAATGGTTTTAGAGTTGCATTTAAGGGAGCTCAAAGTTTATTTAATGTTAATCCTGACCTTGCTACTTATGCAAAAATTATGGGTGGAGGTCTTCCATGCGGAGCTTATGGTGGAAAACGTGAAATAATGGAAAGCTTAGCTCCCATTGGCGGAGTATATCAGGCAGGAACCATGTCTGGAAATCCAATTGTAATGGCAGCAGGACTTGCAACAGTGACAAAGCTGAAAAATAATCTTGACTGGTATAAGCACATTGAAGAAATAGGTCAGATGATTGAAAATGGCATAAAAGAAATAAGTAAGCAATATAATATTCCAGTAGTCATAAACAGAGTGGGAGGAATGTTTACAATATTTTTCACCAGTCTTAAAGAAGTAAAAACATATGATGATGTAAAGACATGTGATGTAGAAATGTTTAACAGATACTTTAAAGTCATGATAAAAAATGGAATTAATATACCACCAAGTCAGTTTGAAGCAGTATTTTTAAGTGTTAAACATGAAAGAGAACACATTAATAAATTTATTAATTCTTTTGAAGAATTTGCAAAAAGTGAGGAAAATAATAAAAATATGTTGTAAATATATTTATGGCCAATTAATATTTTGAAATTTAACTTATAAATGTATTAATAATAGTATAACTTAGTATTAAGGAGATTATTCATGAAGTATGAAAAATTAATAAAAATGTCTGCATTCATAATTACAGCAATAATGTTTGTAAGTTCGTTTTATGGATGTAATAATAAGCAGAAGGAAACAATAAATTTCTTTAATTATGGAGAAAATATAGGGGATGGTGTTTTAGAAGAATTTGAAGAGAAATATGGAATACACGTGAATCAAGAGGTTTATGATACTCCTGAAGAAATGTATACAAAACTTTCTTCAGGAGCGGTACAATATGATGTAGTAGTATCTATTGACTATTTAGTCCAGAGAATGATAAATGAAGGAAGACTTGAAAAAATTGATTTTAATAATGTTCCCAACATGAGCAAAATAGCAGAAGATCATTTAGGAAAAACTTTTGATCCAAAAAATGAATATAGTGTTCCATATATGTCAGGAACAATAGGAATTGTGTATAACACTGATTATGTAAAAGAACCAATTCATAGCTGGACAGCTTTATGGGACAAAAAGTATAATAGAAATATTCTTTTATTAGATGGTATACGTGATACATTGGGAGCAACTTTAAAAATGCTTGGATATTCTATTAATACAACTAATGAGGATGAAATAAATGAAGCAAAAGAAAAATTAATAGAGTTAAAGAAGATGGGTAATATACTTGCAATAGGATCAGATGATAATACAGATAACATGGGAAGAGGAGAAGCAGCCATGGCAATTTTATGGTCTGGTGAAGGATTAAATTTGGAAGCAGAACATGATAATCTGAAGTTTGTAGTGCCAGAAGAAGGTGCAAATTTCTGGATAGATTCTTTATGTATTCCTAAAGGGGCAAAAAATAAAAAAAATGCAGAACTATTTATAAATTTTTTATGTGAAAAGGATCCATCTTTTAAAACAGCTGATCAAATAGGATTTACTACTCCACAAAAAGAAGCACGTGAAATGCAGGAAGATAGAGTAAAAAATAATCCTAATGCATATATGGATGAAGAAATGATTAAAAAATGTGAAAGTTATGATTATTTAGGTAATAACCTAAAGCTTTACGAAGAAGCATGGACACAGTTTAAGGATTATGAATAATATATTTTAATTCATATATTATACATTATTCATATACAATTTGTTTTTTGAGGTTTTATATAAACACCACTAATTATTGTGAAATAGTTAGTGGTGTTTATATTTACAGATTATTACAATTAAAATAAAAAATAACTGGGATTTGCCCCAGTTATCTATAATAATAAAAACTAATATGCTTCAGTTACTACCATTGAATCATAACCTTGACTTCTTAGACCTTCAGCACACTGATGAGCTGCATTGACATTAGTAAAATATCCTGCACATTTACTTCTGCTCCAGCTAGGTTTTGTATACCAAACAGTATAGCCTCCACCTATTATTTGCTTTTGTTCGTTCATTGATAATTGTCTCATTTCAAAACCTCCTAACAATTTGTGTATTAGTTAGATTAATCTTACCTACACTTATATTATACTTTGTATAAGTTTACATAGTCAAGAATAAAATGTAAAATAAATAAATTAAATACATAAATGGTATATGATGGTTATAGAGTTTGAGCAAAAGTTATATATTGGTAGAATTGTTTATTATAAATTAAATATATATTTTTATGAAATTATATTGTATAATGTATTTGCAAAATAAATCTAAAATTAAAATTTATAAACATAAATGTAAATAAAAGGTGGTTATATGAATTTATTAAAAAAATACTATTGTGTTAAACAGCAGGATATACGAGATTGTGGACCAGCTTGTATAGCAACAATATCAAAACAATATGGCTTAAAGATGCCTATTTCAAAGATAAGGGAATGTGCAGGAACAGATTTAGAAGGTACATCAGTCTATGGAATTGTACAAGCTGCTGAAAAATTGGGTTTCAGTACAAAAGCAGCACGTGTAAGTGAGAAAAATGAAATATTTGATAACTTGCCTACTCCGTTTATAGCTCATGTTATAATAGATAATGTTTTAATGCATTTTGTAGTAATTCACAAAGTCACAAAAAAATATATTTTAGTAGCAGATCCAGGAAGAGGAATGACTAAATATACACCAGAGAAATTTTTTGGAATATGGACAGATGTATTAATTTTTTTAACTCCAACAGCTAAATTTAAAAAAGGAGATGAAACAAAAGGAATTTTTAAAAGGTTCTTGGGATTGATAAAAGTTCAAAAAGGACTTCTATTAAATATATTTATAGCATCTATACTGATAACTATTTTAGGAATAGGAGGTTCTTTTTATTATAAATTTTTAATAGATGATATACTCCCAAATAAACTTGGAAATAATCTCAATTCAATTTCCATAGCTATGCTAATATTGCTGTTATTTAAACTTACTACAGAATTTTTTAGAAGGATTTTATTTATATATATGGCTCAAAACATAGATATTCCTTTACTTTTAGGATATTACAGCCATGTAATAAAATTACCTATGAATTTCTTTGCAACAAGGAAGGTAGGAGAAATAATATCAAGATTTAATGATGGGGATAAAATAAGAAATGCTATTTCATCTGTTACATTAACATTAATGATTGATGTACTTATGGCTATTGTAGGTGGAATTGTTTTATATATGGAAAATCAAACATTATTTTTTATATGCTTTATTCCTATAGTGTTATATTTGTTATTGGTTTTTGGATTTAAAAATATATTAAAAAAAGTAAATACTAATGTTATGGAAGGTAATGCAAAACTTACATCATATTTAGTTGAATCTTTAGAAGGAATAGAAACTGTAAAAGCGTTTAATGGTGAAAATTTAGTAAAGGCAGAGACAGAAAACAGATTCTTAAGTTTTATGAAAAGTTGTTTTAAACATGGATATACATATAATATTCAAGGAACTTTCATTAACATGATTAATGGTATTTTTGGAATATGCATACTATGGGCTGGAGGAAGTTTTGTTTTAAATGGTGAAATGTCTATAGGGGATCTTATAAGTTTCAATGCAATACTTGTCTATTTTATTGAACCAGTAAGCAGATTAATTAATTTACAGCCCCAGCTTCAAGAGGCAATAGTAGCAAGTGACAGATTAGGAGAAATACTGGACTTAGAATTGGACAAGACTGATGAAGAAAATATAAAGCCAAAAACACTTTCAGGAAATATATATATTCAAAATTTAAATTTTGCATATGGAATTAAAGAAAATGTTTTAAATGATATAAACATAAATATAAAGAGTGGAGAAAAAATAGCATTAGTAGGAGAAAGTGGATCAGGCAAGACTACTATTGCAAAACTTCTTATGGGTTTTTATAAAGTAGAAGAAGGAAAAATAATACTAAGTAATTATAACATTAATGATATAGATAAGACTGTTTTAAGGGATAAAATCAGTTATATATCACAAGATGCATTTTTCTTCTCAGGAACTATACAGAAAAATTTAGAATTTGCATCTAATGATGTAACATATGAAAAAATTATTGATGTATGTAAAAAGGCACAAATGCATGATTATATAGATAGGTTACCTATGAGATATAAAACTGTTTTAGAAGAAAAAGGAGCCAATCTTTCAGGCGGTCAAAGGCAGAGATTAGCTATAGCAAGAGCACTTATTAAAGAGCCTGAAATTTTGATAATGGATGAAGCGACTTCTAATCTTGATTCAGTAACAGAACGAGCAATACAAAAAACTTTGGATGAATGTACCAAAGATGTTACTACAATAATTATTGCACATAGATTAAGTACTATTAAGAAGTGTGACAGAATTTATGTTATGAGTAAGGGCAGCATAATTGAAGAAGGAACACATGAGCATCTGTTAGAACAAAAAGGTTATTATTATAAATTGTGGTCTGACCAAGTATTAAATGATGAAGAAAACTAATTTAAGGGAGGTTTTCTAGTGAGGTATAAAATTGAAAATTTTGAAGATATAACAGATGTTAAGGATATGATGAATGGATATTTGTATTCATGTTCCTTTAAATTTTTAAAATATATTATGTATATAATAGTAGTTTTTATTGTTTCTATAGTAATATGGTCCTTGAATGCGGAAAAGAGTGTAGTTATTAAAGCATATGGTGAAATCGATATAAATAATAATGTGTGTAATATATATATTGAAAGCACAGTTATTGGTCAGATTAAAGAAAATAGTCCAGTTCAAATAGAAGTTGTGTCTTTACCAAAGAATGATTATGGATTAATAGATTCCCAAATAAGTAATATAAGTAATGATATTATTGTTGATCAGAATAGCAATAAGAGATATTATTTAGCTTCATGTAAATTCAATAAGAAAAAAATGGTTAGTAAAGATGGAGAAAATGTAAAAATAAGAAATGGTATGGACGCTAATATTGGCATAATTGCATATAAAACAACTTATTTTAAATATTATCTTAGTATGATTATATAGAAAATTTAATATAATATATAGAATTAAGAGTAAGGAAAAAATCTAATTTTTTTAATTTAGATATTCCTTACTCTTATATGTACCAATAGATATGCTGATTTAGTTAAAGAATTTTGATATGTGAATTTTAATGAAAGTGTAAAAAATAGCTGTTTAATAAAAAGTAAAACAATTTTAAGATACAACAAAAATATAAATAAAATATAGGCTTTACAAATTTTGTGAAAGAAGCAACAGAAAGAAATAATTTTTTGGATTACATAAAGTATATTGTATGAGTACATTAAATTAATATATAATAATGATAACAGCCATATGAAACAAACGAAAAAGTTATATATAATGTAATTAAGGAGTGATTTCATGTCGGATAGAATTATTAATTTTAATGATATAAAAAACAAAGCAAAGGAAAAAGATGTTGATAAATTTGAAGATTATATCTATTCATTATATTATGATATGGCTGAAGGTCGAATTAATATGGCGGATTTTTCAAAAAAAATTATGGCATATATAGAAGAGAATAATATTTCACAAGATAAGCTTATGAACATTCAAAAGAAGTTTCTTGAAAGATATGGATTTGATTCATCAATAATTGAAGAACAGTTTAAAATGGCAGGAATAGATATAAATAAATTCAATTCTGATAGTTCAAGAATAGCAATAAGTTTTCAGGAAAAATATAAAGATAGAATAAAAATAAAATCGGTATCAGAATATTTTATAAAAAATGATAAAAATGATTTAAAAATATTGCTTGAGAATGAAGAAGTAACACTTATAAGTCAAAAAAAGATTGATTTAACTGATAATGAATTAAATGAATTTTTATGTTCGTATAAAAAAGTTATAGAGAACAAAAACATAAATATAGTTATATGTGAAAATAGTAGAAATTATACTTACTAAAATCTATAAAGGATGTAAAACTTAATGTAGTGGTAAAACAACGAAAATGATAGACTTGCAGCTAGATAACTACACAGATAAAAGGAACAGGCAGTGAAATTTTGAAATAGCATTAAGATTTTTGATTTAGAAACATTTAATCTGCATTTGTCCATGAATATACTTGTCCTTCAGAAGTTTTATAACTAAATTATGAAAACAATAAATATTTATATTATAATCATAATTTAGTTGTACTACTAACCTCTGAAGGAGCAAGTGTTGAATGGACATATGCAGATTGTAATGTTTCAAATTAAAAATCCCTGCTATTTCAAAATTTTATCTGCCTGTTCCTTTTATCGTTGAGTTACCACTAAATTAAGTTTTACGTCCTTTATAGATTATGGGTTATTTTTATATGATTTATTTTAAGCTGGTGAATTTAATATTATGAATTTAGCAAGTTTAAATGAAAAAGTAGAAGCATCATCTTTTGTTATGCCTGATAAATCATGGGTAGATGATTGTAAAATGACAATATCGCTTTTTGCATGAACTTCCTGGCATTTTTTATAAAGTTCAGTTGAACTTTTATAAGGAACCATATCATCATTTTTTCCATGAACTATGAAGGTGTTAGGAATATCTTTTGTTATATAGTTTATAGGATTGTATTTTGATGATGTTTCATCAAAATTTTGTATTGATGAAAATATCTTATTCAAATCATAATTCAAATTGTCCTTATTTAATAATTTAAGATCTGTAGGACCAAACAGGTCTATTATATATTTTACCTTTGATGGATAGTCTTTTAACTGAGGATCATCAATAAAGTCATTGTTATGACTATAGGATGCAAGCATAGAAATATGAGCACCTGAAGATATTCCTATAATACCGATTTCGCTAGAGTCCATATTATAAACATCTGAATTTTTATAAATCCATCTTATGGCATCTTTAACATCACATATTTGTTTATTAAAATTTTCAGTATTACGCATAAGTTCGTATTCTACACTTATTATTGTATACCCTTGTTTTCTAAAGGGTTCTAAAAAGGGATCGAGAGCATTAGGAATTGATTTGTCACCATAAGCCCAGCATCCTCCGTGTACATATAAAATAACAGGTGATTTATTATATTTTTTTGCTGTAGGGCTATATATATCCAGGTGAAGATCTACACCATTAGTACTTTTATAAAGGACATCTTTGTAATTCATAGAAGTAGAAGAGGTGTTAATATTAACAGCTGAAGCCATGGCTATATTGTTTTTTAATGGAAGAAAATTTTCCAAAAGCCCGTAAGTCAGCATTATTCTTTTGTGAAATGTTGTAGATAAAACAATAATTGTAGCAGCTAAAACTAAAAAGATTGATTTTGTTAATTTTTTCATAATAATTTATCTAATCTGATTACGTAAAAAAGTTATAAAGAGATTAGAGTTCCTCCTCTCTTTAAAATATTTAATTTAATTATAACATATGATGTAGAATCGTAAAAATTATAAGAATATACAAAATATGGACACAAAATATTAATTATTTATAAAGATTACTAATATTATTATATATAGTAATCATTGAATTCATAAATATGTTTAATGAAAGGAGCAGAAATGAGTGATGCTTTTGATGTATTAGTATATTTGGATGAAATTCTAGTTAAAAATCTGGCATCTCTTGTTTTAACTGGATTTATTGAAACAATAACATTAACACAGGCCTTTGATAATTGTCTGACAGCAGGTATGCGTCAAGGTGAAAGAAATGAAACAAACTTTGTAGATTCCTATTCTAAACTTGAAAGAGAAGGATTTAAAGATAGAAATAAATCAGAATCCTGTAATGATTTTAATGATAATCATTATGATAAACAGTTTGAAGGAAAGAGATGTATAAGAGAAGAAAGGAAAATTCAAACTACTTATACTACTTTTGTATTAAATAATAATCTTATGAATTATTTTAATAAAAAAAATCAACTTAATCATAAGGATGTTGATGATATAGAAAATGATAAGGTTAATGTGGGAGATATTATTGAACTTGAAGGCACAATAACAAACAGAAGTCTTATTTCATATGTAAATACAATGATTAATCTTTTGGAGGTATTTGGATGTGAAGATTTAGATAAACTTATAAAAGAGAATAAAGGATGTTTAAATTTTACACGGTTTTATAAAATTCTTTTATATCTTCAAAACATTCTTAGCTGTAATAATACCATGGATTTAATTATGCAGGCTGGTGGCGGATATGCGGTAATAACAGTAAGTGTTGATAATTTTATGAATAATCATTGTCATGCATTTGATAAGACAAATTGTAGATGTAAAGTTATAGGGAAAGTGGTTAAAACCTGTAAAGGACAACTGGATAGTATAAGTCTTTTGAGAAAAACTGGTCAGGAAGATTTTTATGAAAGGGTTTTTGAAGAGGGACGGAATTTAGTAAAAATTTTAGAAGAAAACAAAATTTTTGCTCCTGAATGTCCTAAATTAAGATTTAGAAATCATTCAATACAGATAATGCCACTAAATATGTATATGTAAATCTATGAAATTTATTTATGTATTCAAATAGAAAACACTTGTATTTCCATTGAATACATGGTAATATATTTTATGGATAGACAGTACATATTTCTATATATTTATAAAAATTAGGAATATAGAATCATGTCTTAATATGTTATTTGAGGTGATAAAATGAAGTTTAGAAGTACTAGGGGAATGGAGAAGGACATACCATCTGCAAAAGCAATAATAAATGGTATTGCTAAGGATGGAGGGCTATATGTTCCAGACCAATTTCCAAAAGTATATGATGAACTAAAGAAAAATACAAAGATAAGCTATGAGGATTTAGCTTTTAAAGTAATTAATGAATATTTTACAGATATTGATGATGCAGAATTAATGGGGGCAATTAATGATGCATATAAGGGAAGATTTGAAGTAAAAGTACAAAATGACTTTTTGGAGTTGTACCATGGACCAACTTGTGCATTTAAGGATGCAGCATTACTTTTCTTACCACAAATTATGAAAAGAGCAAAAAAACTACAAGATATAAAAGAAGATGTTACAATATTAACTGCAACATCTGGAGATACAGGAAAAGCGGCCTTAGAAGGTTTTTCTGATGTTGATGGTTTTAGAATAGTTGTATATTATCCTAAAAATGGAGTAAGTCCTATTCAAGAAAGACAAATGGTAAGTCAAAAGGGTAAAAATGTGAAGGTTATAGGAATAAAAGGAAACTTTGATGATGCACAAACTGGTGTTAAAAAAATTTTTACAGATGAATCATTTAAAGAAGAATTAAAAGAAGAAGGATTCATATTATCTTCTGCAAATTCTATTAATATAGGAAGATTAGTACCTCAGATAGTATATTATTTTTATGGATATTTCAATTTGGTCAATAATGGTGAAATTAAATTAGATGATAAAATAAATGTGGTTGTTCCTACAGGAAACTTTGGTAATATTTTAGCTGGATATTATGCAAAACAGATGGGACTTCCAATAGATAAATTTATATGTGCATCAAATGAAAATAAAGTTCTTACTGATTTCTTTGAAAGTGGGAAATATGATAAGAAGAGAGAACTAAAACTTACAGAATCTCCATCAATGGACATTTTAGTTTCATCTAATTTAGAAAGATTATTATATGAAGCAAGCGGAAGGGACTGTCAGGTTGTAAATGAACTTATGAATTCATTAAATACAGATGGTGTTTATGAAGTTAGTGATAAAATCAGAAAATTTACTGAGGAATTTTATGGTAACTATGCAACTGGAGAAGAAGTATATGAAGCTATAAAAGAAGAATTTGAAAAAGAAAATTATGTTATGGATACACATACAGCTGTAGCACATGTAGTTAAAAATAAATATATTAAAGAAACTGGTGATAATAAAACTACTCTTGTATTATCTACAGCAAGTCCTTACAAGTTTCCAAGAAGCATATGCAATGCATTGGGAATCCAAGTAGATAATATAAGTGATTTTGAAGTATTAAAGAAATTAAATGAAAAAACTAATACAGAAATACCAAAAAATTTAAAAGAATTAGAAACTGCACCAATATTGCATGATGAAGTATGGGATAAAAAAGAAATGAAAGATGCACTTCTTGCATTTTTAAAATAAGCTAAAAGGGGATAAGCTTATGAAAATTAAAGTAAGAGTACCAGCTACGTCAGCAAATATGGGGCCAGGATTTGATTCTTTGGGTATAGCTTTAAATTTATATAATGATTTTGAATTTGAAGAAACAGTAGAGGGGCTACAGTTTGGCGGAATGCCTGAAGAATTTTGTAATGAAAAAAATATTATTTATAAATCAATGAAATTTTGCTTTGATAAGGCAGGTTATAAAATTAAGGGGCTAAAGATAAGTGAATTAAAACAAGATGTACCAGTTTCAAGGGGACTTGGCAGTAGTTCAACATGTATAATTGGGGGATTAGTTGGAGCTAATGCCATTCTTGGCAATAAATTTTCTAAAGATGAAATTTTGAATTTTGCAACTGAAATTGAAGGACATCCAGATAATGTTGCACCAGCATTATTAGGAGGAATGGTTGTGTCAGCATTAGATAATGGAAAGGTGTTTTTTGATAAGGTAACGGTACATAACGGATTGAAATTTGTAACAATAATTCCTGATTTTAGATTATCCACAGAAAAGGCACGAAGTGTACTTCCGAAATCTTTAACAATGAAGGAAGGGGTATACAATGTGTCAAGGGTAGGACTTATGGTTTCTTCCATGACAAGTGGGAAATTTGAAAATATAAAAATAGCATGTAAAGATGCCTTTCATCAAAACTATAGAAGCAAGTTAATAGAAGGTTTTGATAAGGTGTATAATAAGAGTTATGAACTTGGTGCATTTGGCTGTTATTTAAGTGGTGCAGGTCCAACAATAATGGCTCTTATCGAAGATGGGGATTTGTGCTTCAGCAATAAGCTTAGAAAATATTTAAAAGAAGAAAATTTAAATTGGAACATATTGGAGTTATTTGTAAATAATGAAGGGGCAGCTATTATAGAAGGTGACTGTTAATGGATGGAAATTATTTGATCATAGATAAAAGGGCACTGCCTGATGTTTATGAAAAAGTTCTTTATGCAAAAAAATTATTGAAGGATGGCAAAGTCAAAGAAATTACTGAAGCTGTAAAGATTGCAGGCATAAGTAGAAGTGTTTATTATAAGTATAAGGATTTTGTTTTTGAATTTAGTGAAACTTCTGAGGGGCGTAAAGTAACATATAATATAATTGTAAAAAATGAAAAAGGCATTTTATCAGTCATTAGTAATTATATTTCAGAGATTGGGGGAGATATAATTACCATTAACCAAGGCATTCCTCTTAATGGATATGCTAATATTAGTATAACTATAGATATTTCAACTGTGGCCGGAGATATAAAAACTCTAACAGAAGGCATTGGTCAAATAAGGAACATTGAAAAAGTTGAATTTATTGGAATGGAATAATATGTAAAGTTTTGTTAACATAGCAAATATAAAAGCTTTGGAAAATAAAATTTTATTTGGATATTAAAAATGTACTAATAGTTTTAAAGAGATAACAATGTAATAATACAGAGTTATCTCTTTGTTTATGTTGAGAAATTCAGACTTTATAATAGAAGTTGCATTTTTTAAAACTTCTATTAAGAAATTTTTTATTTAATATAATTGAATAGGTTTTAATTTATATATTGTTCTATAATACATAATAAATACATAAAAATATTATGTGATAGTATTACAAAAAAATATTACTATTTTCATAATATTTTATAAAAGATTAGAAGGAAAATGAGCATAAATATAGAATTATATTATAAGAAAGGGTTTATAATAATAAGTTAAATATATTTGTTTATTGAGTTTGGGTAACTTGATATCAAATATTTCCATAAAACTAAATGCTTTATTTATGTTACATACTATAAATGGTGTTTAGAACAAATTAATATTAAGGAGAGGGTTATATGAGCAAGGCTGATAAAGAATATTTAATGTTTGTAGATGAAAGAGGATGCTATACTGATTGTGATGGTAATAATTTTTCTATGGTAGGAGTAATAATTGAAAATAGTTATTGCACTGATTCAGATATAAAACTTAGTGAGATGAGTGATAAAATAGTAAGATTTAAAAAGCAGATGTTGAGGGATTACAATTTTGGAGAAGTAAAGTTAAGTGATATTTTATCTGTAGAAAATGTCTGTTCAGAAGGATTTAGTGGAATTATTGACAAGTTTGTTGCAGACTTGCCTGTATTTTTAAAGAGTTTAAAATTTTATGTTATATCAACATCAATAAAACAGGATAAAAATAGATCTAAAGATTTATATGAATTAGCTGCAAACAATTTAATAAAGCGTTATTATTCATTTTTAATAACTAAACAAGCTAAAAGCGGTGGAATTGTAGTTCAGAGCAGACATGATTCAGTAAGTGCAGGAATGCCTCAGAAATTTTTTGATATATATAATGAAAGAGATACTAAATTTTATATGTATGATGATATAACACAGAAAATAAATAAATTTATGATTTGTGAATCTTATAACAAACAGTACAAAACTGCAATGGAGTTAAGCAATACCATTAATAATGTTCTGTTAAATATAATGGCATTTCCTGAAGAAAAGGAATTGGATAGAGAATATATTAATTTGAATAGAATTTTGAAAGTTTTAAGAAACAAGTCATTTAAAGAAGAAGTTGATTTGTTAAATGAAAATACTCAAAGACATATTGACAATGCTATGCAAAAGTGTATAAGAGAATCTGATGCATTAAAACATAAATTATCAATTAATGAGAAAGAAATAGTAAAAAGAGATAAAGAAATATCAGATTTAACAGAAGAAATTATAAGATTGAAACAGCAGCTAAATAATGCAGTTAAAAACAAGAAAAATGATAATGTGATTTATGATATATTATCAGATGTAGATGTGAAAATAAAGGGAATGGAAAAGCAAATTCTAGCAAATATTAAAAATTAAAACTTTATAAAGATTTGTTATTAAAAATATACTTGTATTGAATTGGTTAATATATTAACTTTCATACAAGTATATTTCATTGTTTGCGGAACAAAAATGGAATTAGCAGTAAGTTTTTTAGTAAATATCAAACTTATGTATTTTGGTTTAGAACATTGACAATATGACAAAAAATATATATACTGTTAATAAAGATAATTTAGCGTGCTAAATCGATAAATTAATAAAGAATAGTAACAGGTGGGATTGTAATGAGTAAAAGAAATGTTCTTCCAGAAGGAACAAGAGATATTATATTAGATGAGTGTGTTTTGAAAAGAAAGCTTGAAAAAGATTTAGATGGTATTTTTGAAAAATGGGGTTACAAAGAAGTTATAACTCCTACTGTTGAATACTATGAAACTTTTAATCAGGACTTTGGAACATTAAAGGAAGAAGATATGTATAAATTCTTTGATAATAAAGGAAGAATTCTTGTATTAAGACCAGACATGACTGTACCAATAGCAAGAGTAGTGGAAACAAAACTGAAAGATAGTGAATTTCCAATTCAGTTAAGGTATAATTCAAATATTTTTAGAGTTCATAAGAGTCTTGGAGGAAAACGAAATGAATACACAGATGCAGGTATAGAACTTATTGGACTTGAAGATGTTAAATCAGATGTGGAAGTTCTTGTTTTAGCCCTTGAGAGTATGGAAAAATTAGGCTTTAAAGATTTTAAATTGGAGCTGGGAAATAGTGATTTTATTAATGGTGCATTTGAAAATGGTGACTTTGAAGATGAAAGTAAAAGTGTTATAGCAAAATACATTGATGAAAAAAATATGAAAAGTTTGGAAGAATACTTGGATACATTAAATATTGATAAAGAATATAAAGATTTTTTTAACAAACTGCCATGGCTTTTTGGGGAAAAGGATGTGCTAAAGAAAGCGGAAAAACTTGCATTTAATAATGTATTAAAGAATAAGGTTAATTATCTTCAAAAATTATATGATGAACTTGATGAACTTGGATATGGTAGTAATATAACATTTGATTTAGGAATGATTCCAAGACTTAATTACTATACAGGTATAATTTTTAAGGGATACTGTGAAGGTGTAGGAACAACTGTGTTAAGAGGTGGAAGATATGATAACCTAATAAGACCTAATAAAAAAAATATACCAGCTATAGGATTTTCTATTGATATAAATTCTGTAATTTATAGTATGGATATTAATAAAACAGTTGAAGACAATGAATACATTTTATTTTATAACAGGGAAAACAAAATAAAAGCAATAAAGGAAAGTCAAAAGCTGCGTAAAGAAGGAAAAGTAGTACAGCTGCTGCCAAAGGATAATATAGATGGAATAGAATTATTTAAGAAGGGGGAAGTTTAGAATGAGCATAAGCATAGCATTAACAAAGGGAAGGCTTGAGAAGGAGACCATAAAGCTTCTTGAAAAAAGTATCTATGATCCAGCAGAGTTAAAAAATAAAGGCAGAAAGCTTGTTTTTAAAGATAAGAATAAGGATATACGATATTTCCTTGTTAAAGCTGCTGATTCTATAACATATGTAGAGCATGGCGTTGCAGATATTGGTGTTGTTGGAAAGGATACTATTCTTGAAAGTGATACTAATTGTTATGAGGTGTTGGATTTGAATTTCGGAAAGTGTTGTTTTATAGTAGCATCACTTCCTGAAAATGATATATATAAAAAAGTTGGACATGTTAAAATAGGAAGTAAGTATCCTAAAGTAGCAAAGAGTTATTTTAAAGAAAAGGGAATGGATGTAGAAGTTATAAAAATAGAAGGTTCAGTAGAACTTGCACCTATTCTTGGATTATGTGATGGAATAGTGGATATTATGGAAACAGGTACAACTTTAAAGGAAAATGGTCTTGTTGTTTTGGACAAGGTTTGTGACATAAGTGCCAGATTAATTGTAAATAAGGCAAGTTTTAAAATGAAACGGAAAGAGATTGGAGAATTTATAGAAAATATAAAAGGTGTTATTTCTAAATAATTTGACAAAAGATAAATACTAATAGTTATATATAATAATTAAAAATATTTTAAAGCTATGATAAAATTATAATTTCAAGTGGGGGCTGTAGAAGATGTTAAGTTTAATAGAGATAAATGAAAGCAATAAGCAGAATCTTATAAATGAATTGAAAGACAGAATGCAGGAAGTAGATAAAAGCATAATTGAAAGTGTAACTAATATTATAGAAAAAGTAAAAGCTGAAGGAGATAAGGCACTATTTGATTTTACTAAAACCTTTGATAAAGTTGAATTGGATAGTCTTATTGTAACATCTGAAGAAATTGATGAATGTTATGGAAAAGTAGAAAAAGAGTTTATTGAAATATTAGAAGAAGCAA
>CAZPRO010000041.1:0-17180 GCA_964588775.1 uncultured Clostridium sp. | reverse complement strand
ATTATAATCCAATGGTAAATTTTCTTAAATTAATGCACAAGTCAAGTAAATTATTATAATGTATTGGAGGAAACATTTATGTATGACAAAATAATGGAATCAACAGAATTTATAAATTCAAAGGTTAATAGAAAGCCTGAAGTAGGGGTTATATTAGGGTCAGGACTTGGAAATTTAGTAAAGGCTTTAACTGAAATAGAGGAAATATCCTATGAATCCATTCCTAATTTTCCAGTATCTACAGTGAAAGGCCATGATGGAAAGCTTATTTTTGGAAAGATTAATGATAAAGAAGTAGTTCTAATGTCTGGACGATTTCATTATTATGAAGGATACACTATGAAAGAAGTTACCTATCCTGTATATGTAATGAAGATGCTGGGAATAGAAAATATTATTATAACCAATGCATGTGGAGGAATTAATAGAAGTTTTAAGCCAGGTGACTTAATGATAATTAAAGATTTTATTAATTTATTTGGTCACAATCCACTAATAGGAATTAATGATGAAAGACTAGGAACAAGATTTCCTGATATGTCAGAGCCATACAAGTTGGCCTTTGTAGATAAAGCTGAAAAAGCAGCTGAAGATTTAGGCATAGATTACCAAAAAGGTGTTTATGCTGGTTTTACAGGTCCCTATTATGAAACTGCTTCAGAAATAGTGATGATAGACAGAATGGGAGCAGATGCAGTTGGAATGAGTACTGTTCCAGAAACTATAGCAGCCAACTATCTTGGATTAAATGTGCTTGGAATAGCATGTATTACCAATATGGCTACAGGAATTCAAAAAGTAAAACATTCTCATGAAAAAGTTGTAGAAACAGCACAAAAGGCATCTGAAAAATTATGTATATGGATAGAAAAAATTATAGCTGAATTATAATATATTGCTTACATAAAATAAATGGGCTGTGGTACTAAAAGTGTAACTACTATATCTGGTATTATGAAAAAATAGAGTGCCAGATGTGGTATAACTTAATGTTTGTGCCATAGCTCTCTTTTTGTTCATAAGTTTATGAATATTATGATTTATAATAAACAATTAAAGCATTTTAAATTAACTGCTGAAATATAATTATAAGATTATAGAAGAAAAGTTGCAATTTTAAAAATTTAGTATATGATTATGATTAGGTCGATATATAATTATATAAATAATAGAAGGAGTATATTGATGGACGAAAGAAGTTTGAGAGTATTAGAATTTTATAAAGTCAGGGAATTAATAAAAAAATATGCCCATACAAAAGGTGGAAAAGAAAAAATAGATAATCTTATGCCCTATAATAATGTACATGAAATAAATAATAAATTAGAAGAAACTGAAGAGGCCTTAGAAATATTAATAACAAAAGGAAAGCCTCCTCTTCAAGGTTTATATGATATACATGAACATATTCAAAGGGCTAGAAAAGGAGGAGTACTTCTTCCAGAAGCATTGCTTAAAATAGGCATAATGCTTAGAACTGCACGGCTTATGAAGGAGTTTTTTAGAAGAGAGGAAGAAGAAAAGCCATTTCCAAGATTAGAAGATTTAGCATATATATTAATGCCAATAAAACCCTTAGAAGATGAAATTGAAAGATGTATTATTTCAGAAGATGAAATAAGTGATAAGGCAAGTCAAACTTTATACAATATAAGAAGAAGCATACGAGAAAAAAATTCATCTTTGAGAGAAAAAGTAAATTCAATTGTTAAGGCAAATTCAAAATACCTTCAAGATGAGCTTTATACCATGAGAGGAGATAGATACGTTATACCTGTCCGTGCCGAATATAAAGGGGCTGTACCAGGTCTTATTCATGACCAGAGTTCTACAGGTGCTACTGTATTTATTGAACCTATGAGTCTTGTTAATTTAAATAATGAAATAAGAGAACTGAAGCTGAAGGAAAAAGCAGAAATTGAACGAATTTTAACTGCTATGTCAGTAAAAGTTAAAGAAAACAGTAGTGTGTGCTTAAGCAATCTTAATACTCTTATTGAATTTGATTTTATTTTTGCTAAAGCAGCCTATGGCTCAAAACTTAACTGTGTTAAGCCTAAAATACGTGAAGATGGAATATTTAATATTTTAGGTGCAAGACATCCTTTAATTGAAACAGACAAAGTTATTCCATCAGATATTAATTTAGGAGATGATTTTAAGGTTTTAATGATAACAGGTCCTAATACAGGAGGTAAAACCGTTACAATTAAAACAGCAGGGCTTTTACACATTATGGCTCTTTCCGGACTTCTTATTCCAGCAAAAGATAACAGTGAAGTGGCATTTTTTACAGATATATTTGCAGAAATAGGTGATGAACAAAGCATAGAGCAGAGTTTATCAACATTTTCATCCCATATGACAAATATAATAAGGATACTTAAAAAAGCAGATAGCAAATCCTTTGTTATTTTTGATGAAATTGGTTCAGGAACAGATCCAAGTGAAGGTTCAGCTTTGGCAATTTCAGTTATTGAAACATTAAAGGAAAGAGGATGCAGAATAATAGTAACTACTCATTACAGTGACTTAAAAGCATATGCCTTAAAGACAGAAGAAATAGAAAATGCATCTGTTGAATTTGATATAAAAACTTTAAAGCCTACATACAGGCTTTTGATTGGGATTCCAGGTAAATCAAATGCTTTTGAAATATCAAAAAGGTTAGGTCTTGATGATTATATAATAGCTAAGGCTAGAGAACACATGTCTAATGATAATCTTCAGTTTGAAGGACTTATACGTGAACTTCAAGAAAAGAGTATAGTTGCTAAAAAAGAAGCAAGAGATGCTTTGCTAATTAGAAGAGAAGCAGAAGAATTAAAGAAAAAATATGAAGAAAAACTTAAAAGATTAGAAGTAACCCGTGATAGAGCGTATATGGATGCAAGGCGTGAAGCAAAAGAGATTATTGCAAATGCAAAAGATGAAGCCGATGAAATTTTAAAAGCTATGCGTGAATTGGAAAAAATGGGTATTGAAGGTGGAGGACGTGCAAGACTTGAGGAAGAAAGAAAAAAACTGAAGAATAGTCTTGAAAAAAGAGAAAATAACTTAAACAATATTAAGGAAAATGAAGGAGAACCTATTAAAGAAATAAAACTTGGAATGGAGGCTTTTCTGCCATCCTTAAATCAGAAGGTCATAATAATTTCAATGCCGGACAGCAAAGGTGAGGTTCAGGCTGAAGCAGGAATAATGAAAATAAATGTTAAGGTAAAGGATTTGAGAAGAAGTAAAGAAACAAGAGCAGAGAAAGTTAAACGAAAAAGGGAAGTTAAACTTAATATAACAAACATTGAATCAAGGGTTGATCTTAGAGGTCTTGATGCAGAAGAAGCATGTTATAAAGCGGATAAATATTTAGATGATGCATATAGGGCTAATTTAGGTGAAGTAACAATAGTTCATGGAAAAGGAACAGGTATTTTAAGAAAAGCTATAAATGATATGCTAAAGAAACATCCTCATGTTAAGTCTTACAGGCTTGGAGTCTATGGCGAAGGTGGTGATGGAGTAACTGTGGCAGTGCTAAAATAGGAAAACTGAAATAAATGGGTCTGTCGCATTAAGAAATTCAACTACTATATATAGTTTATTAAGCAGGTAGCTTTATACTATATATGGCATGATTTGAACTTTATGCAACAGTCCTGTTTATTTCATATTTGAAAATTTAGATTAATGAATAATTTGTTTTGTGTTTGTAAATAATTTTACTTAATAGGAATATAAAGTGATTGTGGTGATAAAAATGGTAATAGGTCAAGATTTATTGTTTTTGCTGCTTCAAAGTTTATGTGGAGCAGCATCTGGATATATTACAAACAAATATGCTGTCAATATGCTCTTTAATGAATATACTCCTTTAAAAATAGGTGGAGTAGTAAAAAAGAACAAGGACAAATTTATTAAAGAAATAAGCAGCCTTGTTGAACGTGACATAATCAATGAAAGAACTTTAAGAGATTCAATAGATAGTGAAGAATTTGAGAAGAGCATACATAAAATAGTTGAAGATTATTTTAGTGGTAAATTTTCTACTATATATGATAATGTAAGGATAAAGGAAATACCATGTTTCAGCAATACAAAAGATAATATATTAGAGTATAGCCGAAAAGTTTTAACTGGCAATTTGGAGTCTATATTACTAAACCTGTGTAGCAATATTAACTTAAATAATATTATTTCCAAAGAAGATCTAAATCAGGCATCTGGTATCATCTTTAATAATATTAAAGATAGCATTAAGGATGATGAAGTTTCGAAAACTATAGATTTATTTTTCAAGGAAAATAAAGAACTAAAAATTGCTGACATTTTAAGTGATAAAGATAAAAATAATATAATTTTAAAGATTAATGGAATATTAAGAAATAATATTAGGGCATATTTTAAAGATGAAAGTAATTATGAAAAAATAATAGACTGTATTAATTTAAAAAATTTTATATCCAGTATGGTTACTGCTGCATCTAGTAAGCATGTGGGTGAGCTTTGGGATGAGAAGGAAATAAAAGCTATTATTTACAATCTGCTTCGTGTTATAGATAAAGATGAAATAAATAGTTTTATATTAGAATTAATTCAAAATATTAAAGAAAATATTGAAAATTTAAAATTAAATATATCTGATATAGTGTATGAAGATGTTTATGATAAATTATATGAATATTTATGCAGTAAAATACCTGCTGTTTTTCCAGCCATAGAAGAAATTACAAGCTCCAGAAAAGAAGAAATTAATATGATTATAGAGGATGCAGTCAATGAAGCTATGGATTCCTATGATGAAGGTATAAGGAAGCTTGTTATAAGTAAGTTAAGATCTATTATGGATAGTGATGACAATATTATAGCTGAAAAAATAAAGAATTATTATGAAAATATTAACCTAAGCCATGAAAATGAAGAAAAATTAAAACAGGTTTTAAAAAGTATATTTGATCAAATATCAGTAAGCAGTATAGTTTCGCAATATAGCAGTGAAGATATTTTAAATTTATTAAGAGACAATAAAAGCTTAATAGTAAATATGATTTATGATGGATTGTGTAAAAAGACCATTGGTGAAATTTTACAAAGAGATTACGAAAAAATTGTCAATGGAGCAATTGGATTTATTAAAAAAATCACTTTTGAAAATAATTCATTTCAGGAAAAAATATGTTTAAAGGTACAAAATACTATAAATAGTTATATTAATAAGTTCTATAACACACAGCTAAGTCAGTTTAACTTTATAAATAATATAGTTAATAATAAAACAAAAATAATAGATAATTTAATTAGTGAAAATGCAGAGGAAATTAAAAGTAAAATCACAGATATTATTTTTAAAAATTTACAAAGTATTGATTTATATCAGTTAATTAGGGAACATAAAATTTCAGATAAATTAATCAATTATATTATTAATAGTGAAGAAACATTTATTATAAATAATAAAGATGAAATGTTAAAAAATATTATGGTTAGGATTTTCAAAGTATCTAATCTTGAAAGCAAATCAAAGGAATATATGACTGATTATATAAAGACAAATTTCAATAATATTATTTCTGGAAAAATAGAAAAAATCATAGCACGTAATCTTAAAAAGTTTAATGAAGATGAAATATGTGAAATTGCTCAAAAATTTATGGGAAGTGAATTAAAACCATTATCAGTTTTTGGAGGAATTTTAGGAGGAATTTTAGGCTTTGTTTTTGGAATATATAATAGCAATGTAGGTATATATGGATTTTATAATAGTGTTATAGTTACAATAGAATCATGTATACTTATGGGAGTTATAGGAGTATTAACTAATGTAATTGCATTAAAAATGCTTTTTCATCCATACAAAAAAAATAAATTTTTAGCTGCACTTCCATTTATAAAAAGATTCTCATTAGGTTATATTCCATCCCATAAGGAAAGTTTTGCTACAGGAATTGGAAATTTAATAGAAAATGAATTATTGAGCAGTAATGCAGTAAAAAATATTTTTTATGGTCAAAAACATAATTTATCCTTAAGCTTATATAACCAATTAGAAAAAGATAATTATAAAATTATCTCTAATGCAATAGGCAAAAACAAAAAAAATATATCCAAAAGGGTATTTGGATATATTTCCAATTACATTAATAAAAATATTGGAAGGAAATTAAGCTTTTTAAAAAATATTAGTTTTTCAAGGCTTTATAATATAAATAGTTTTAAAGACACCATAAGCAAAATGAAAGAACAGAAATCTAATTTTTTGCAGGGATTTATTACTACAATAAAGAGTAATCAACATGATAAATTAATAAATGACATATGCAGCCATTTGGACAATGAAGTAAAGAATTTATTAGATAAAGAATTTTCTGAACAGCATATATTAAGTGAAGGAAAATTAAGAAATATATTGTTAGAAAATAAATTATATGAGAATATTTCACAGTCCGCCATTAATAATATATTAAGTGAGGATATTTATAAAAATATGAAAAAATCATTATTAATGAATTTTGATGGATTTTTTAAAGATAATATTTCTAATGTTCTCATTTATGTAGTAAGAAATTATTTGGAAAATCAGCTTGAAGGTGAAAAAACCTTCAATGAAGTATTTAATGGAGTGGTAAGAAATACTTTTGAAGAAAATTATAATGATATTTTGAATAATGGAATGAATATGTTTATCAGGGGAGTACAGCAAAATAGATATAAATTATATGATATATTAAAAGATATCATAAGTGATAATTTAAACTTTTTTGAAAAAGCTATGTTCATGATGGCTGGGGGAAATAAAATAATTGAAAAATGTGTTGACATTATTGTTGATATAAAAATAAGCACATTTTGTGAATCTAATGATTATATGATTTATTCCATATTTAAAAATGTTATAGAGCAAAATCTATTAATATTAAAGTGTAATGAAATTAATTTAAAAAGTACAGATTTTAAGATAAATGAAAAGATTGTTCTTTTAAAAACTATACTAATTAATGATGCTGCCTGGATTGAAAATTTTCATAACATGGCAGAGAATGTTATTGAAACTGTAAGTAGTATAAGAATAGAACAATATATGAAGAATTTAAATATACATAATAGTCAGGAGTTCTATTTTAGATTTAAAAATTTATTTGAGTATATAAGAACTTATATAAATGATGAAGTTAATAATAATTCTCATATTATTAAGGAAAATTTATTATTTATAGCAAAAGAAAATATTGAAAAATTAATTAAAAGTGATAAAATATTAAAAAATATTGATTATGAATACATGATAAATATTTTTATAAAAAGAATAGATGACAGTATTTATCTTTCAGATAACAAAGAAAATTTAATAAATAAAATGTATGACCATATTACTTGCTTGAGAATTTCTGATTTATTAAATTTTTCCATATTAGAAAGAAAACTTTCTTATGAAATATTAAATGTATTTAATAACCATGAATTTGAAGAAAAATGCTGTTGGACTATAAACCATATTATAGACACATCTTTAAGTACACAATATGATTTTATGGATAAGAACACAAAATCATATATATGTAAATATGCTGCAGATGGTGCTGTTGACACTGTGATTAATAATATGACTGGTGTTTTAAAGAGTATTAGATTGAAGGAAACAGCTTTTGCACAAATATGTCATATGGATTCAAAAGAAATTCATATGCTGTTCCAATCCTTCTGTGGAACATATTTTAGAAGATTATATTTGTATGGAAGTTTTGGAGCTGTATTTGGCATAAACCTTTATTCATCATTAATTATATTTGTATGTGATGAAATTATGAATAAAAAATAATTTTCTTTTAAAAATATTTATTAAAAAATATTATAGAAACTAGGCAGATAATGATTATAATCATTGTCTGCCTAATTTTATGTAATTTATAAAGATAAATTAAAAAGATAATTGGAGTTTAAAAAATAATTTTATGGTCAATATTTAAATATAGTATGAAAGGAAGTGTAATATGATAAAGAAAATATTAAAAACATGTTTGTTTATAGTAAGTTTAAACATATTATTTATAATTAATGTGTATGGAAAAGACAATAATACATGTGAAAATTTTTCTACAACATCAGATTCGGTGCAGATGAAAGTTAACATAGAAGAAAATGAACATGGCTGTAATGAGGAAAATCATACTGAAGAAAAGTTCATTGAAGAAAACCATAGTGATGAATATTATAAAAATATTATTTTAGATGCAATTAGCAATGTTGAATATGAAATAATTATAGAGGATCCGGAAAATAAATTAACTACAAGTTATATGAGTAAATTATATAATGAAGTAATGAGTGAAAATATTGATTTGTTTTATGTACTTTCTGCTCAAACATCCACAGCAGTAGAGGAACATGGCATAAAAATTAAATTTTTGTATATTAAACATAATAAGAATTATAGAAATGATATAAATACAAAGGAAAATGTATTAAAAGCAAAAGAAAATTTATATGAAGCTATAGATAAAATAAAAGAAAAAATTAATAAATGCGGTAGTGACAGGGAAAGAGCATCATATATAGTTAATTATGTTAGAGAAAACTGTAGCCTTAATGAAAAAATTACAAATGCATTTGACAGAAGTATTTATGGCTCTATTGTGGAAGGAGAAGGCAATTCAGAAAGTTTTGCAAAAGCCATAAGTTTTTTTCTTACAGAATATAATATTGAAAACACCATTTTACAAGATTTAAATCATAGCTGGAACTATGTTAAGATAGACAATAAGTGTTATGAATTTGATGCTACCAAACCATATAGTATATTTGACATTGATGAAGAAGAAAATATATATGAAGAAGAAAATATATATGAAGAAGAAAATATATATGAAGAAGAAAATATATATGAAGAGAAAAATGAAGAAATAAAAGAAAACTTTCAGGAAATAGAAGATAATCCAAAGAAAAAGGAGGAAGGGCTTTATGGATATAAGAATATAAGTGATGAAAGTGTAGAGGATACACAATATATTGATAATAAATGTATTGTAGATTATTCATCAAAGAAAGAAGATTTTAGTGGAGAAGAAACTATTAGAAAAAGTTACTCATCATTGAAAAACAGCAGAAAGAAAAAACAATTTAATAATATTCATAAATATATAATTCCAAAGCTTTTGGAATACAGATACATATATTTAGGTATTAATTGCATGTTAAAATAAGAATAGGGTTCTCATAGCAAAAAACATAACTACAGCAGCTTTAGGATGAGAACCTTTAGAAATAATTATAATTTAATGAAGTCAGGGTTCATTTTATCAAAAGTACATATATATTTGAATCCTAAACTTTTAACTCTTTCATAAACCTCATGAAATTTAAAGGCAATTTGAGAAGGATTGTGAGAATCAGAACCTATGGTTAATATTTCGCCTCCAAGATTTTTATACATTTCTAATATATAAGTAGAAGGAGTAAGATCTGGCATTTTATATCTAAAACATGAAGTATTGACTTCAATACCTTTTCCCCTTTCAATAGCTTTTTTCAATATTGCTTCAATATAGTCTGAAAACAGACTGTCTGAAAGAATAGCAGGGTAATTTCCATAGCGTTTGATTAAATCCACATGTCCAAGAACACTATAATCAGTAAAAGAATTTACCATGTTAAACAATTCCTTGTAATATCCTTCATAAGCTTCTTTTTGAGATTTTCCTTTATGAAAATCTCCAGTAAATAATTCATGCTTGTCTATAGTATGAATTGATGCAATAACAAAGTCGAAATCATTTTCCTTTATTTCTTTAGAACATATTTCAAAAAGGTGTCGTTGAAGTCCCATTTCAATTCCCTTTTTTATGGATATTTCATTTTTATAAATTTCTTTAAGATTATTAATTTCATTGGCATATTGCTGGTAATCAACAAATACATTTGGGTTGCCAATAATATCATAATCTACATGATCTGTAATACATATTTCTTTAAGATTTAATTCAATTGATTTTTTTATCATATCCTCCATTGGGGTTTGAGAATCAGCAGAATAATAAGTATGCATATGATAATCGTAAAACATAAGCATTTCTCCTTTGTAATATTTTATTTCTAATATATAATTACCATTTTGCAATTTTAATTATATATTAAAAAGATTATAGAATCCATAAGAACATATATATATTAAAAACATAAAATAATTTAAGAAATTTTTTCTCGTGTCAATATATAAGGGGAAAATATATGATTATAAAATTAGTATATAATAAAGGATTAAAAAAGAATAATTCAGATAATATGGAAGGTTATTGTATTGAAACTCCTAATATTGCAATATATTATAAAAAAGAATATAAAAGACTCTTAAAAATTTATAAAAATAGAGAAAAGGTGATAAATATACTATATAATAAAATTTACAGGAAATATAAGAATACGAACTGCAATTTTAGTTTAGAACGTATATACATAAAGACAAAACTTGGATCCTATTTAAGTGGAGGGTGTGGAATAGGACCATCATTATTAACAAGTCTTGTAGGAAGCGGAATATTTGCTTATATGAATACTATGATGAAAAAACTTACTAACACATTGTCCGTTCTTTATTTTTCAATGGTTACAGCTTTTGCCATATACCTTCTTACAATGGTTGATAATGAAGTTGAAATGTATAATTTAATGCTGGAAATTGTGGAAAATATAGAAAAAGAACATGAGTAAATATACAAGGAGTGATTATTAAATATGGAAAACTTAAAAAATAGGATTTTAGAAGAAGGACGGGCATTATCAGAAAATGTTTTAAAGGTAGATTCCTTTTTAAATCATGGGGTTGATGCAAAGTTAATGTATGAAATAGGAGAGCAGTTTAAAAAGTACTTTGCAGATAAAAATGTGACAAAGATTTTTACAATAGAAAGTTCAGGTATAGCTCCAACTGTTATGACTGCACTTTTAATGAATCTTCCAATGGTAACATTGAAAAAGCAGACATCAAAAATATTAAGTGGAGAAGTTTATCAAACAACAGTTCATTCTTTTACCAAAAACAGTGATTATGAACTTACTCTTAGCAAAAACTACATAAATAAAAATGATAATATACTTATAATTGATGATTTTTTAGCTAATGGTGAAGCAACTCTTGGTGCAGCAAGACTTGTTAAGAAGGCAGGTGCCACAGTTGCTGGTATTGGCATAGTAATAGAAAAGTCATTTCAACCAGGAAGAAGAATTTTAGAAGAAAAGGGATACCATGTTTATTCTCTTGCAAGAGTAAAAAAATTAGGTAAGAATCTTATTGAATTTGTAGAAGAATAAGAATGGACGTAACAGCATACACTATAGTATAAATGTAAATATACTATGGTGTATATTTCTGTATCATAATAAATTTTCAGAAAATTAAAAAAAAATGTGGAAAGGTTTTCAAAAATGGTGTATAATATACTCAAAGAGAAGGGAAGTGGGTTATATGAAGGAAAATTATACAAGAATATTAGAAAAAGTAGGAACAATGCCTATGAGAAATTTGAAAGGCATTACATGTACAATGCCGATTGGTTTTAAAGATTTTGCTTTATCAAAGGAAGAATTTAATGATGCAGTATTATACATTCAAAGTAATAATTTAACAAAATTATGTGCCATAAAAGAAGGCGATGTTATCATAATGGCCTATGGTCTTCCAAATTAATTTTGTATTTTTAGCAGGGGTTTAATTTATTTGTTTTAGGACTGTCCTATTAAAAATTAAGCATGCAATATATAGGAGTATTTGTAAAAAATAGTACCAGATATTGCATGAAGTAATTTTTATGAGACAGTCCTTTTTTGCTTATTTATAATGTAGAAGGGGATTTTTTATAATTTAGTTTTTAACAATTAAAGCACTATGATGAGTACCTGTTATGGCTACATCTGCTAATTTTAAATCTGTAAATAAATCAAGTTCCTTTTTTGATTTATCTAAAAGCTTTACAGTAGGGCGTAAAGGATTTAATGGATTTTCTTTAACCACATATGCTTGTTTGTCATTATTTAATTTAACAATCATTCCAATTGGATAAGGTACTATTTTTGTTAAAAAAGCTTTAACCACTTTACTATCAAAAATAATACTTGACCCCTCCATAATATATTCTATTGCTTCTGATGGAGATATGGGCTTTCTATAGGGTCTGTTTCCAGTAAGGGCATCATAAACATCAGCAATGGTAATTATCCGTCCAAATAGAGGAATTTCTTCGCCTTTTAGACCTTTTGGGTATCCTGTTCCATTGTACTTTTCATGATGGCTTATAATACCTTTGTACATGTTGTCAGTTATGGCAAGGTTTGAAATAAGATGATTACCACCGTTAAGAGGATGATCTTTTATTATTTCAAATTCTGCTTCAGTTAATTTAGAAGGCTTAGCAATTATATTATGAGGAATATTAATTTTTCCTATGTCATGCAGCATAGCAGCAATTCCAAGTTCAATTAATTTACTCCTTTGAAGGTTTAAGGCAGACCCTATAGCCAAAGATAAAATAGTAACACTTAATGAATGATGGTAGGTGCTTTTGTCATAGGTCTGCAGTTTTGTTATTCCTATAATAATATTTTTGTTAGCTGCCATCTTTTTGACAATATCAACAGATAAGGAGTTTATTTCCTTTTTTATGCAGGAATCTATATGTACACCATGAACAGTAAACGTTTGTAATTCATTGATCAATTTATCTATAAGTAGTTTCTTTTTTCTTAGAAGTTCATCATTAGTAGATTTAAAATAAGGTAGAAATACATCATTATTATTAAGTTCTGCTTTTGACATTAATGTACTTTTTGGAATATATGTCATATTATTTTTAAACTCACATCCTTTTACCATAATATATAAATACATAACTAGATTATATTATAATACTTTTTATGGATATTGGAAATATATTTGCTTATATTTATTTTTAAAGTTATAATTTATTTAGAATATGTATAGAAATAAATGCAGAAATTAATGCTAATAAATAATATAAGAGGTGTAATAAATGCTATTAGATAGAAATGAAAAATGCTGGTGTGGAAGTGGACTTAAATATAAAAAATGTCATCTTGCTTTTGATCAAAATTTAGAAAGTTACAAATTAAAAGGAATAGAAATTCCACCAAGAGAAATAATAAAAACTTCTAAAGATATTGAAGGGATAAGAGAAAGTGGAAAAATAAATACTAGTATTCTTGATTTAGTAGCAGGTAAAATTAAAGCTGGTATGAGTACTCAGGAAATAGATGATATGGTTTATGAATATACAGTATCTCATGGGGCTGTTCCTGCACCATTAAACTATGAAAGCTTTCCAAAGAGTGTATGTACTTCAATTAATAACCAAGTATGTCATGGTATTCCTGATAAAAATATAATTCTTCAAGATGGAGATATAGTAAATGTGGATGTATCTACTATTTTAAATGGATATTATTCTGATGCTTCAAGAATGTTTATGATTGGAGAAGTATCTGATGAAGCGAAGAGATTAGTTGAAGTTGCAAGGGAAATAATGATTAAGGGTATTGAAGCCATTAAACCATATGGAAGGCTTGGAGATATTGGAGCAGCCTGTGAGGAGCATGCTCATAAAAATGGATATACAATTGTAAGAGCATTAGGTGGTCATGGCGTAGGAAATGAATTTCATGAAGATCCATTTGTGCCCCATATAGGAAAAGCAGGCACAGGAATGCTTTTAGTTCCTGGAATGGTTCTTACAGTAGAACCTATGGTAAATGCAGGGGACTTTGAAGTTTATCAGGATGAGGATAATGGATGGACAATTTATACAGATGATGATTCACTATCTGCTCAATGGGAGCATACCGTTTTAATAACTGAAACAGGAACTGAAATTTTAACTTATTAATCAATGGTGTTTAAAAGCTGTATAACATGGTTATAATTTAGAAATATAGAGGATTTTCAATTATTAGGAGTAGAGTCTTTAATGAACAGTTGTATATTAGAAACTTTGGAAAAGTATTATGGATATAAGTCTTTTAGGGAAGGTCAGTATGAAATTATTGAAAACATAATAAATAAAAGGGATGCTCTTGGTGTTATGCCTACAGGAGGCGGAAAATCATTATGTTATCAGATTCCTGCATTAATATTTGAAGGAATTACAATTGTAATTTCTCCTCTAATTTCCCTTATGAAAGACCAGGTTGATGGGTTAAAAGAAAATGGAATAAATGCAGAATATATTAATAGTTCATTATCATCATCAGATGAAAGGCGGATTTACAATGATTTATTGTATGGCAGCATACAGATTTTGTATGTTGCACCTGAGAGGCTTAATTCCATGGAATTTTTAAATATAATAAGTCAGCAGAATATTTCACAGGTTGCAGTTGATGAAGCACATTGTATTTCTCAGTGGGGACATGATTTTAGAGTTAGTTATAGAAAGATAAGTGACTTTATTAAGCTTATAAAAAATAGACCTGTAGTTACAGCTTTTACGGCTACAGCCAATAAGGAAGTATGTAATGATATTGTTAAACTATTGGAATTAGAAAATCCTAAGGTTTATATTTCTACTTTTGACAGAAAAAATTTGTTTATAAATGTTATTAAAGGAGAAAACAAAAAGTCATATATTGAAAAATATCTTCAAAATCATAGGAGTACAAGTGGAATAATTTATGCAGCTACAAGAAAGGAAGTTGAAAAGATATATAGAGATCTTTCTGAAAAATCCTTTAATGTAACATATTATCATGGCGGCATGAGTAATGAAGAAAAGAAAGCTAATCAGGATGATTTTATTTATGGAAATGTAGATATAATCATTGCTACAAATGCCTTTGGAATGGGAATTGATAAACCAGACATAAGATTTGTTATTCATTATAATATGCCTCAGAATATAGAAAGTTATTATCAGGAAATAGGCAGGGCTGGTAGAGATGGTGAAAAGTCAGAGTGTATTTTACTCTATTCACCCCAGGATGTTCATATTCAAAGATACATTATTGAAATGTCTACTGAAAATGAGGATAGGCAGAATATACAATATAAAAAACTTAATGAAATAAATGATTATATATATACAAACAACTGCTATCGAAAGTATATATTAAATTATTTTGGAGAAAACATGGAACATGACTGCAATAACTGCAGTAACTGTTTAAGTGAAGGAGAAGTGCAGGATAAGAGTATTGATGCCCAGAAAGTTTTATCATGTATTTATAGAATGAAAATTAAATTTGGAATTAATATGCTTATTGATGTACTTAGAGGATCTAAAAATAAAAAGGTTATTCAATTTAATTTTGATAAATTATCTACATATGGAATTATGAAAAATTATAAAGCTGAAGAATTGAGGACTTTTATTAATACTCTTATTTCTCATGGATATATTTCAGTTAAGGAGGGAACATATCCTGTATTGTTTCTAAATAAAAATTCCAGAAAAGTTTTAGTTGGAGAAGAAAAGGTATTATTTAAGCAGGTAAAAATATGCAAACAGCAGACAGTAGATAATGGCTTATTTGAAATACTTAGAGATTTTAGAAGCAGTCTTGCACGACAGCAGGGAGTTCCACCATACATAATATGTGGAGATATTACTTTAAGGGAAATGTCAGAAAAATATCCTTTAAGTAAGGAGAATATGCTTAAGATTAATGGTATTGGAGAAGTGAAATTTGAAAAATATGGGCATGAATTTATGAAAATTATAGACAAATATGTCAAGGATAATAATATTTCCATATCAACTGAAACTATAAACGGAAATGTTAAAGAGAATGTTAAGGAAGTTATGGATATTAAAAGTGATATGGGCCTTCTTCAAAAGCTGAAAGAATATAGAAGTAAAAAGGCAGAAGAGGTGTGTAAGCTGCCAAGAATGCTTATATCTATTGATACATTAAAAGAAATAAGTGGAAGGTATCCTTTAAGTATTGATGAGTTACAAGATATAAGCGGAATGGGAGCTAAAAAGATTCAAACATATGGAGACCATATTATAAATATAGTATATGAACATATTATGTTAAACAATATTAAGCACCAGTTTGTTTTTAAAGAAAATAAAAAGATAGTTATTGATGGAGAAAAGAGAAAATGCAATGCAATTGCAATGGATATGATAAAAGATGGTAAATATTTGGAAGAAATATCAGAACAACTGGAAATATCTGTTTCAACCATTTTAGGTTATGTGACAGATTATATAAAGGAATATGGAGTAAATGTAACAAGTTTTAACTTGGATTTGGAAAAATACTACACGCCAGAAGAAGAAGAAATTATTTTAAAAGTATGTAATAAAAATAATATAAATAAAATAGGTGAAATAAAGAAAAAGCTTCCTGACTATATAAAATATGAAACAATAAGAGCTGTAATTTTAAAAACATACTATTAATAAAGAAAATTTATTTTTTATTTTAATAATATAAAATATGGAATAATGACCTAAATATATAATATACATATTTATGAGATAGAAATATATAGAGGTGCTATACAAACTTGAATCCATATGATATTTTAGGACTTGATACCACTGCTTCAGAAGAAGAAGTAATTAATAGATACAATGAATTATTAATAGAATGTGCAAATAGCGAAGATGCCAATGTTCAGGAAAAAATAAACCTGCTTAATATGGCATATGATATACTTATAAATAAAGATGTTTATAAAGAAGTGAGAGGGTTTATAGAAAATAAAAATTTTATTGCAGCACAGGCAAAGCTGAATATAATTAATGATAGAACTAGTGCAGAATGGAATTATCTTCAGGGTTTTATAGCTGTTCAAAAGGGCTGGTTTGAAACTGCAGTTGGTTATTTAAAAAAAGCTGTAGAACTTGCTCCAGACAATAAGGAATATATTAATAGTTTAAATACTCTTCAAGGAAGAGTATTTGATTATGCATCAAGATATGTAAGCAGAGGAGGAACAAAGCCTGCAAGTCCCAACAACATAAATGGCTGTAATGGCGGCAATAATGGAGGCATGTGCTGATTAATTAGAAATTCTTATATGTCTATTTAAGAAAAGAACTGTGGTTATATAAATATAATATTTTGATATTTTTCTGTAAGAAGAAATATTAGATGTTATGATGTATCACAGTTCTTTGTTAGAGTATAATTTTAGTAGGCACAAAAGGTAATAAAAACCATATAAAAAAGGA
>CAZPRO010000040.1:0-17290 GCA_964588775.1 uncultured Clostridium sp. | reverse complement strand
TAAAATTCTTTGGAATACAAGGGAAAGTAAAAGAAATAGCACCAACAGAAATAGTTGTATTAGAAACTAAAAATATGTTTATGGATTATACATTTTTAATGGAAATTCATATTGAATTTCAAACTACGAATAAAGGAAAGAATGATTTAAGAAGATTTAAAACATATGAGTCATTACTTGAATTACAGACAAATAAAGATGTAGTTACTTATGTTGTATATTCAGGAAATATAAAAAATCCAATATCAGAATATAATTGTGGAATAAATACTTACAAAGTAAAAAATATCTCTATGGCTAATATAAATGGTGATGAGGTATTTGAAAGACTAAAGCAAAAAATAAGAGATAAAGAAGAAATCACAAAACATGATCTGATAGAATTAACCTTTACTCCTATAATGGGAGGTACACTTACAAATGATGAAAAAATAGTGGATGCTATAAGAATATTAAAAGAGGTTGATAATGAATATAGTAATGATGTTAAATCAATGCTGTATGACTTTGCAAATAAATTTTTAAAAGGTAAAGATTTAGAAAAAGTGAAGGAGGAATTAAAAATGACTGAATTAGGTGAAATGTTAATTAATGAAGGTATGGCAAAAGGTATTGAAAAAGGCAAAATTGAAGTTGTAAAGAAATCAATACAAAAAGGCTTAGACAATGAAACAATAGCTGATATAGCAGGACTTACGATAGAAAAAATTGAAACTATAAGAGAAGCAATAAGCTAATAATATATGAATTTAGGCACTAGATACTATATATGTATCTGGTGTTTTTCTTTTTAAATGGAGGTTTTAATATGTCAAATTTAAAGGCTAAATTAGTTCAAAAGATTGAAGATTCAATTGATAATGAAATTAGTACTGATAAAAGTAACATAATAGCAGAAAGTGCAAAAGAAAGAATTAATATGTTACAGAGTTTTGTAAAAGAAATGATGATACCTAAAGCAGACTATGGTTTTATACCTAATTGTGATAAGCCTGTATTATTTAAATCAGGAGCAGAAAAGTTGTGTGTATATTTATTAAAAATATATATTAAAAAAGTAAGGTTAAATCTCAATTTTAATCTTTCAACCTTACTTCAAATAAAATATTACTTATTTAGTTTACACAAAACTATTGACAGACTCTAGAATTCGCTGTTTCCAGTAGTTCTAGGGAATGGTATAACATCTCTAATATTACTCATACCAGTAATATACATGATTAATCTTTCAAAACCTAATCCAAATCCTGCATGTTTAGTTTCTCCGTATTTTCTAAGTTCTAAGTACCACCAATAATCTTTTTCATTAAGACCTAATTCAGCCATTCTGCTCTTTAATACATCAAGTCTTTCTTCTCTCTGGCTTCCTCCAATTATTTCACCTATACCAGGGACTAAAAGGTCAGCAGCAGCAACAGTTTTGTTGTCATCATTCATTCTCATATAGAATGCTTTTATATCTTTTGGATAATCTGTTACAAATAAAGGTTTCTTAAAGTATTGTTCAGTAAGATATCTTTCATGTTCTGTCTGTAAATCAATACCCCATGATACAGGATAATCAAATTTTTGACCACACTTTTCAAGTATTTCAACAGCTTCTGTATAAGTTACCTTTGCAAAATCTGAAGAAACAACATGATTTAATCTTTCTAATAATCCCTTATCAACAAATTGATTAAAGAATTGTAGTTCTTCTGGACATTCATCCATAACATATTTAATTACATATTTTAACATTGATTCAGCAAGTTCCATATCGTCATTAAGGTCTGCAAAAGCTATTTCAGGTTCTATCATCCAAAATTCAGCTGCATGTCTTGTTGTATTAGAATTTTCAGCTCTGAAAGTTGGTCCAAATGTGTAGATATTTCTAAAAGCTAAGGCAAAACATTCGCCATTCAATTGTCCAGAAACAGTAAGATTGGTTTCTTTACCAAAGAAATCCTTACTGTAATCTACATTTCCATCTTTTGTTAAAGGTGGATTTTTTGGGTCTAAAGTAGTTACTCTGAACATTTCACCAGCACCTTCACAGTCACTTCCTGTTATTAATGGAGTGTGAGTGTATACAAAATTTTGTTCTTGAAAGAATTTATGAATTGCATAAGCAGCAACAGAACGTACTCTGAATGTAGCTGCAAAAGCATTACTTCTAGGTCTTAAGTGTGCTATTGTTCTTAAATATTCAAATGTGTGTCTTTTCTTTTGAAGCGGATAATCTGAATTTGATATACCTTCAATAACAATTTCCTTTGCTTGAATTTCAAAAGGCTGCTTTGCTTCTGGAGTAGCAACTAATGTTCCTATAACTGTTAAGGATGAACTGATAGGAAGTTTTGAAATTTCTTTAAAGTTTTCTAACTTGTTTTCAAATACAATTTGAATATTTTTAAAGAAAGAACCATCATTGATTTCTATAAAACCAAAAGCATTTGATGCTCTTAATGTTCTTATCCATCCAGAAATGGTAACTTCCTTAGATAAGTATTCATCAGTATTTCTATAAAGACTTCTGATTAATGTTGATTTTGCCATATTCTATGACCTCCGTTATTTAAATATACCTTTAATATAAAGGTTTTTAATTTACATAAATATGTTTTTAAACCATATGTAAAAAATTTTACATAATAATTATACTACAATAAATAATATACAATATAATTTTAAAAATTAAATTGCTAAAAATAGCAATAAGTAGATTTTACAATACTTTTTTATTCAATGCAAATTACTCTGCTCCAGTTTCAAAGCTTTGGATAAGTTCTGGTGGGAAATTCAACATGGTTATATCTTTTATTATTTTTTTTACTTCATAAGATACTTCTTTGAATTTTACAGTGAGTCCTTGCTCACTTGTCATTTCTATTAAGCAGTATGTACTGTTTGGACGACCAATTTTAGGCTTTCCAACACTTCCGGTATTTATGTATACTTTATTTCCTACTTGTTTTGTACATGGCAAGTGGGTATGAGCACATACAAGAACATCCTCCTGTAATGATTTTAATGTCTGCTCAGTATTTTCGCCATCTAAGTAAAGATATTCATTAATTGAAGAAGGACTTCCGTGGACAAATAATATTTTTTTGTTTCCTATATTTAAAGTAATAGATGATGGTAGTTCTTTAAGATAGGATAGGTTTTCTAATCTAAGTTCATTAATGGTCCAAGGAAGACAAAATTTATTTATATTGTTTTCTCTTATATAAGAAAATTCATTATCTGTAACAGAGTTGTCATAGTTTCCTTTTATACATAAAATATTTCTTCTTTTTATCATTGCTACAACTTCATTAGGATGTGGTCCATAGCCAACTAAATCACCTAAACAGATAATAGTATCAACTTTTTCATAATCAATATCTTCAAGCACATTTATAAGTGCATATAAATTAGCATGTATGTCAGAAATAACAGCTATTCTCATAAAAAATCCTCCCTAGAAATGCAATTATTTTTAGTCACTATATTTATTATAGCATCTGCAACTTAATAACATATTAATTTTTTCATAAAACTTGTTTTATTTTGAAAAAATATATTCTAAAATAAAAATATGTGGAATAAAATATCCACAACATAAGAATATAAGAATACTTTATGTATTTGCCATAGGATAACATTAAGATTTTTTGGTTAATAGATTTAACAGAATAATTACAAACATTAATATAGATTTATGCAAATTATAATAAAATAAAGGAATGGTAAGTTGTGAAACAAAATAGAATAGAAAAAGTTTTGTTAAAAATGAAAGAAAACCACTTGACACAAATTCTTGTAACGTCAACTGCATCAATTTATTATCTTACAGGAGAATGGATTCCAGCAGGAGAAAGAATGATTGCATTGTATATAAACAGTAATGGCAATCATAAATTTATAGTTAATAAATTATTTCCTCTATCTAAAAATTTAGGAATAGATATAATATGGTATGGAGATGATGAAAATCCTATAGAGTTATTGGGAAGTATATTAGAAAAACAAAAACCTTTAGGAATTGATAAATTTTGGACTGCACAGTTTCTTATACAGTTACTTGATATGAACATTATTTCAAAGGCAGTAAATTCATCTTTTATAATAGATAATCTTCGTATGCAGAAAGATGAAGAAGAAAAACAGTTTATGAGAGAATCTTCTAGAATTAATGATAAAGTAATGAAAAGATTTTTTGAAGAGATTAAAGAAGGATATACTGAGAAACAATGTGTTAGACTCCTTGCAGATCTTTATGAAGAACAAGGTGCAGAAGGCTTTTCTTTTGAACCTATTATTGCCTTTGGTATAAATGGAGCAGACCCCCATCATAAATGTGACAATACAAAATTAAAGAAAGGCCATAGTATAGTTATTGATATTGGCGGATTATATGAGCATTACTGTTCTGATATGACAAGAACAGTTTTCTTTAAACAGGAACCTTGTGAAAAGTATAAAAAGATTTATGAAATAGTAAAAAATGCAAATTTGAAAGCAATAGCCAAGGTTAAGGCAGGAGTAAAATTTAGTGAAATTGATGCAGCAGCAAGAGATTATATAACTGAAAATGGTTATGGAGAATATTTTACCCACAGAACAGGTCATAGTATAGGAATTGAAGTACATGATAAAGGTGATGTGAGTTCAATAAATAGTGATAGAGTTGCTGAAGGAATGATTTTTTCTATTGAACCAGGAATATATTTAAATGATCATATTGGAGTTAGAATTGAAGATTTAGTTATGGTAACTAAGAATGGTTGTGAAGTATTGAATTCAGTATCTAAAGAGATAACTATTATATAAAGATTAAAATATAAGTATGAGGGATAAAATTATGCAATATTGTGATGCTTTTGAAGACTCAGATATAAATTTTTCTAATGAAGATAGGGAAAGCTTGAATAAATTTTATTACGAAATGAAAAAAATAGATGAGGTTTATTTTCCTGTATTAATGGAATTTAAAGAAGTAATGGAAACAAGGAAGATTCTTGATGAATATTTTAATGATATAATTGAAGATTTTAAAGCAGGGGAATTGGTGCCATTATTTCATGTAGATAATACATATGACTATGTAATGTACTATAATTCTGGAGAGTATAAAGGGAAAGCATTTTATTTAAATCATGACCAAATTATTATTGCACCTATTTTTGAAAGCTTAAAAGAAGTTTCAGAATATATTATGGAAAAAAAAGAAAAATTTGAATTTGATTATTATGATGATTTTTCAGAACGATTTAAATTAATTGGTGTAGATATTGAAAGTTAAAATAATTATAATGAAAAAATAAGTGCAATTAATAGAATTACATTTATATATCATATATAAAATGAAAAGGGCTGCCGCAAAAAAGATTAAATTACATTAGGATATAGTAGTTATAATTTTAATGCGGAAGCCTGTTTTAATATGTTTTATTCACATAAAAATTTTTCACCAACAATAACAACATCACCAGCACCAACAGTTAATAATAAATCATCTTTATCAGTTTTTGATTTAACATATTCCATAGCCTCATTATGAGAATGGACATTAGTACATTTAATACCTCTTTTACGAATAGCATCACCAAGCATATCTGAAGAAACTATTCCTGTATCCTTCTCTCTAGCAGCATATATATCCATTAAAATTAATTCGTCTGCATCATCAAAAGCAGTTGTAAATTCATCAAATAATGTTTTTGTTCTAGTATAGGTATGTGGCTGGAATACACAATAAATTTTATTATGATTTATCTTTTTTGCAGTACTTAAAGTGGCTTTTATTTCAGTTGGATGATGAGCATAATCATCAATTACAGTTACTCCATTTATTTCTCCTTTATATTCAAATCTTTTATGTGCGCCTTTACAATTAGCCAATCCTTTTAGTATTGAATCAAAAGAAATATTAAATATTAATGAAACACATATTGTGGCAAGTGCATTTAATACATTATGTTTTCCTGGAACACTTAATGATACTGTAAATAATTTTTTATCATTTTTATATGCATCAAAGGTTGCACATCCTAATTTATTATAAACAACATTTTGTGCTGTAACATCTGCATTTTCAAATCCATAAGTTAAAGTATTACATTCTGCTTTATCTATAATTTCTTTTACACGTTTATCTTCAACATATCCAACAAGATATCCGTCTTTTGGAATTAATTTTGAGAATTTTTCGAAGGCAGAAGCAATATCTTCAATGTCTCTATAACAGTCAAGGTGGTCAGCATCAATATTTAAAATTACCCCTATATATGGGAAGAATTTTAAAAATGAACGCTGATATTCACAGGCTTCAGTTAAAAAATATTCACTTTTTCCTATTCTAAAGTTGCCATCAATTACATCTAATTGTCCACCAACAAGGATTGTAGGGTCAAGCTCTGCTGAAAGGGTTACATGAGAAAGCATTGATGTACAGGTTGTTTTTCCATGAGTACCTGAAATAGCTACATTATATTTATGACCTTTCATAATATGTCCTAAAAATTCAGCTCTATCCATTAAAGTTATATTTTTATCTTTAGCCTCAAGGATTTCAGGATTATCTAAAGGAATAGCAGCAGTATATACTACTAAATCTACATCTTTGATATTATTTCTGCTATGACCTATGTATATTTCAGCTCCATAAGTTTTTAAATTTTGTATCATTGGGGAATCTTTACTGTCAGAACCAGAAACTTTGTATCCACTGTTTAGCAATACAGCTGCAAGTCCACTCATGCTTATTCCACCAATTCCAATAAAGTGAATTTTCTTGTTTTTATCTTTTATAAAATCAAAAGACATTGTACCAACTCCTTATATTAATGAAACTAATTACGAACAATTATATATTTTAAGATTTTTATGATAAATTTCTAAATTCTAATTGTGTAGTTAGATAAACTATCTAATCAGAAAATTATTATATCACATATGTTTTGAATAATTAAGTTATATATTAATTATATACATTTTTCAGAAAAGCAACCATAGAAAAGCAATAAATACATAATATTATATGCAATTTTATTAAACCTAGAAAGGAAATTTTTAAAATATAGAAGTTTCTATTTGAAAAAAGTTGATATTAATATGGATTTAGAATAAAATATGAATATTAAAGTCAATAAATTAAAATAAAATTCGTGTAGGTGATTTTGAGTGGAAAAATTTACGAGAAATAAGAGAGTGGTCGCAATAACAAAAATATTATTACAGAAACCAAACAAAATAATAGGGTTAAATAATTTTTCGGAATTATTAAATGCAGCTAAATCTACAATTAGTGAAGATATAGTTGTGGTTAGAGAAGTTTTGGAAAAATTGGAAATGGGTAAAGTGGAAACAATTGCAGGGGTAGCTGGAGGAATAAAATATATTCCAACCATAAGTAATGAGCAAAAGGAAAAGTTCGCCATTGAATTATGCAGGCAATTACAGGATGGTAGTCGGGTTATTCCAGGAAATATGATATATATGACCGATTTAATGTATAATCCACAGATAATAAATGAAGCAGGAGTTTTATTATCATCATGTTTTAAAAATGAAAAAATAGATTATATAATAACAGTAGAAACAAAAGGTATACCTCTTGCTTATGAAGTTGCAAGAAATTTAGGTGTGCAGCTTGTTATTGCTCGTAGAACAAGTATTGCAACAGAAGGATCAACAGTAACTATAAATTATGTTTCAGGAAGTAGTGGAAGACTACAGCAGATGGCACTGTCCAAAAAATCTATGAAACCAAATAGTAGATGTATATTTATAGATGATTTTATGAAGGGTGGAGGAACTGCAATAGGTATAAAGGATTTACTAAAAGAATTTGATAGTGATTTGGTAGGTATTGGAGTTCTTGTTGATAATAAAAGTGTAGAGAAAAAACTTATTGATGAATATGTATCAGTTGTGGAGCTAAGTTTTGGAAACCATAATGGAGAAATTGATGTAAAGCCATCTAAACAATGGAAAATAGAAGATTAAAAAAATAGCAGCTAATATTTTGATATAAGCTGCTATTTTTACATATTCTATTCAAAAATATTTTAATATGAAAAATATTTTTAAGAAAAACATAAATTTTTAGAGGAATTTAGTAATTTGTGGAGAAAATATATAAATATGAAATATTAATAAGCAACTGGGAGGGGTAGAGTAAAATGCAAATTACAGATGTTAGAATTAGAAAGATATCATCAGAAGGTAAGATGAAAGGAATTGTTTCTGTTACATTTGATAATGAATTTGTTATTCATGATATCAAGGTTATAGAAGGACAATCTGGATTATTTATTGCAATGCCAAGCAGAAAAACACCAGATGGAGAGTTTAAAGATATAGCTCACCCAATAAACACTGAAGCTAGAGAAAAAATTCAAACTGCAATTTTAGATGCCTATGAAAAGGCATTAGCTCAAGAAACTGTAGTAGAATAGAAAAATGAAAGAAATAAGAGGAGGTTTTTTACTTCCTTTTATTTTTTTGTCATAATAAAGTTTTATTACAAATGTAGATTGTAAATTGTATGGTGAAATAATATAATTATTGATGTAATAATTTAAATTATTGGTTATAAACCTAATATGAAGAGGTGTTAAGAAGTGAATAAATATGCTTTAATTTTAGCAGCAGGACAAGGAAAAAGAATAAAATCAGACTTGCCAAAGGTTTTACATAAAGTATGTGGAAAAGAAATGGTAAAACATGTTATTGATACAGTAAGAAGTGCAGGAATAAATGATATAGATTTGATAATTGGAAAAGGTGCTGAACTAGTAAAGGAAAACACAAAGGACAGGGGTGTGTCTTACTCAATTCAGGAAGAGCAGTTAGGCACTGGCCATGCAGTAAAATGTGCTAAAAAATTTTTGAATGAGAAAAAGGGAGTTGTAGCTGTTTTTACAGGTGATACTCCATTAATAAAGCAGTCTACTGTTGAAAATTTAATAAAATCTCATATAGAAAATAATAATGCAGCTACTATTTTAACTGCATTTATTGATGACCCTACAGGTTATGGAAGAATAGTAAGAGATAAAAATAATAATGTTTTAAAAATTGTTGAACATAAAGACTGTAATGAAGAAGAACTAAAAATAAATGAAATGAATTCTGCTATCTATTGTTTTGATGTTGAATTACTTCTTGGAGCATTGGACAAAATTAACAATAATAATAATCAGGGAGAATACTATTTAACTGATGTTATTGGAATTTTAAAAGATGAAGGAAAAACTGTTGGAGCGGTTGTAACTGATTTTGAAGAAACTATTGGTGTTAACTCAAGAGTGCAGCTTGCAGAAGCAGAAGAAATATTAAGAAGAAGAATAAACTTAAAGCATATGGAAAATGGAGTAACATTAATTGATCCTAAAACTACTTATATTGGTGCAGATGTTGAAATAGAAAAAGACACAATAATATATCCTAACAATATTTTAGAAGGAAAAACTAACATAGGAAGCAACTGTATTCTATATCCAAATTCAAGAATAAAGGATAGTATAATTGGTGATAATGTTGATATTCAATCTTCAGTAATATTGGAAAGTAAAATTGGTGAAAATACCACTGTTGGTCCTTTCGCTTATATACGTCCTGAAAGTGTTATTGGTAAGAGCACACGTATAGGTGATTTTGTTGAAATAAAAAAATCATCTATAGGTGATGGCACAAAAGTATCTCATTTAACTTATATTGGAGATGCAGAAGTAGGTTCTGGATGTAACTTTGGATGTGGTACTGTAGTTGTAAACTATGATGGAAAAGCTAAACATAAAACAATAATTGGAGATAATAGCTTTATTGGGTGCAATACTAATTTAATTTCACCTGTAAAGGTTGGAGACAATACATATATTGCAGCTGGTTCAACAATAACAAATGAAGTTCATGAAGGTGATTTGGCAGTAGCCAGAGCTAAACAAAGAAATATTACTGGATGGGTTGAAAAAAGAGGATTATTAAAAAAATAATTTCATATAATTTATTTCGAGGAGGAAATCTGCAAAATGATAACACAAACAAAGAATATTAAAATTTTTACTGGTAATTCACATCCTCAATTAGCTGCGGAAATATCCGATCTCCTTGGAGTGGAACTAGGAAAGGCTAAAGTTTCAACCTTTAGTGATGGGGAAATATCATTAGATATAGAAGAAACAGTAAGAGGTATGGAAGTATTTGTAGTACAATCAACTTGTTGTCCTGTAAATAATAATCTTATGGAATTGCTAATTATGATAGATGCATTTAAGAGAGCATCAGCAGGAAGAATAACAGCAGTTATACCTTATTATGGATATGCTCGTCAGGATAGAAAGGCTAAATCACGAGATCCTATAACAGCAAAACTTGTGGCAGACTTATTAACAACAGCAGGTGCAGACAGGGTGTTGACAATGGACTTACATGCTGCACAGATACAGGGGTATTTTAATATTCCAGTGGATCATTTGTTGGGTTCTCCAATACTTGCAGAACACTATATAAATAAAGGTCTTATTGATAATGATGAAATTGTTGTAGTGTCACCTGATTTAGGAAGTGTTACTCGTGCAAGAAAATTTGCAGATAATCTCCATGCACCAATAGCTATAATTGATAAAAGAAGACCAAAAGCTAACGTTTCAGAAATAATGAATATTATTGGAGATGTGAAAGGCAAGAAGTGTATATTGCTTGATGATATGATTGATACAGCAGGTACTATTACTAATGCTGCCAACGCACTAAAAGATTTAGGTGCCAAGAATGTATATGCATGCTGTACCCATGGAGTATTATCAGGACCAGCCATGGAGAGAATAAATAGTTCTGCAATAGAAGAATTGGTTATGCTAAATACTATACCATTAAAAGAAGACAATAATAACAGCAAAATTACATCTTTATCAGTAGCTCCTTTGTTTGCAGAAGCTATAAGAAGAATATATGATGATCAGCCAATAAGCAAGCTGTTTGAATGCAGAAGATAATACACAAATTATGGTTTTCCTCTATGATTTTTTGTCATAGAGGTTTTTTCAATATCTAAAAGGAGTGTGATTTAATGTCTAATACACCACGAAAAATCTTGATAGCTGATGCTGACAAGAATATTAGTGAAATTTTAAATATATATTTAAAAAATGCTGGATATACTATAAAAGTAGCAGTAGATGGTATACAGGCTAAAAAGTTTTTTTATGAATTTAAACCTGACTTAGTAGTATTAGATATAATCATTCCAGGTATAGATGGAATAAATATATTAAAGTGGATTAGAAACCAAAGTCAGATTCCTGTTATAATTTTAACAGCTAAGGCAGACACTTTTGACAAGGTATTAGCATTTGAAATAGGGGCAGATGATTATATTGTAAAGCCATTTGAACCTAAAGAATTAATAGCTAGAATAAAGGCTGTTTTGCGAAGGTGTTCTAATAAAATTATAGCTAAAGAAGTATTAATAAAATTTAGTGATTTGTTAATAGATCCAGTTTCGTATAATGTAAAATTTAATAATTGTGATATAAAAATGCCTCCAAAAGAATTTGAATTGCTGTACTGTCTTGCTAAAAATGAAAATAAAGCTTTTACAAGAAAACAGCTTTTATGTGAAGTATGGGGATATGATTATACAGGAGATTCAAGAACTGTAGATGTTCACATAAAAAGAATAAGAGAAAAAATAAGTGGAGGTCATAGGTGGCAGATAAAAACTGTTTGGGGTATAGGTTATAAATTTGAGGTAAAATAGATAAAGTATGGATTCCTCCATATATGTAAAACAGTTATAAAATATGATAGTAATGAACAAAATTATAAAAAAGGAGAAATATTATGAAGTTAATAGTAGGACTTGGAAATCCAGGAGTAGAATATGAAAATACACGACATAATGCAGGATTTATGGTGGTAGATAAAATAAGTTCTCAGTATAATATTGCAATAAATAGGCAAAAATTTAAAGGAGTATATGGTGAAGGTTTTATAGCAAATGAGAAAGTAATTCTTTTAAAACCTGCTACATATATGAATTTAAGTGGTGAAAGTGTACGAGAAGTTAGAGATTTTTATAAAATAAATAGTGAAGATATAATAATTATATATGATGATATTAGTTTAGATATTGGAAGATTACGCTTAAGAGAAAAAGGAAGTGCAGGAGGGCATAATGGAATAAAAAGCATAATTTCAAATTTGGGTACAGATATTTTTCCTAGGATAAAAGTAGGCGTAGGACAACCTAATGTTGATTTGGTAAAATATGTACTAGGAAAATTCTCAAAACAAGAATTAGAAGTGATTAATGAAAGCATGGATGCAGCTGTTAAAGCTACAGAAGAAATTGTAAAAAATAATATAAGAGAAGCTATGAATAAATTTAATGGATTTAAAGCGAATATAAGTATTTAAGGATGGTGCAGATTATGAGATTAAAAGGAGTATTGGAGCCTTTAGAAAACAGTATAGAATTTAACAGCATATTGAATTGTATTAAAGGTAAAAAATACCCTATTGAAGTAAATGGTATTTCTGAATCTGGAAGAGGGTATTTTATTTCAGCAATATTAAAAAACACAGATAAATCTGTAGTAGTAGTAACTGAAAATGATATTGAAGCTAAAAATATTTATGAAGATCTTATTTTTTACACTAATGATGTGTACTATTTTCCTGCCAAAGAAGTGGTTTTTTATAATATAGATGCTATTTCTGGGGATTTAAGATGGGAAAGACTAAAGGTAATCAATGAAATTTTAAAAAAATCCAAGAAGATAATAGTAACATCAGTAGATGCCTTTGCTTCAAAGTATACTCCTAAAAAACTTTTTGCAGAGTATAATCTAAAAATAAAAGAGGGATTAGAAATTGACCTTAGAGTTCTTGCAACTAAATTAGTTCAATGTGGATATGAAAGAGTGGATAGAGTGGAAGGAAAAGGGCAGTTTGCTTTAAGAGGCGGAATACTAGATGTATTTCCAACCTGCTCAACATATCCATATAGAATTGAATTATTTGGTGATGAAGTAGAATCTATAAGAACTTTTAACACAGAATCTCAAAGAAGCATTGATAAGGTAAGTAAAATAGAAATTTTTCCTGCAAAGGAAATAGTTCTTACTGAAGAAGCTATTGAAAAGGGATGTTTGAGATTAAAAAAGGAATTTGAAGAAATTAAACAGAAGGATAAAAATAAGGAGAGAATTGAAAAATTAAAAAATATTTTAGAAAAGAACTTAGAACTTTTAGCAGATACTAATTCTTTTGAAACGATAGATAGCTATTTAGATTATTTTGTAGAAAATACTGAAAGTTTATTTGATTATTTTCAAAATTATCATATTATCCTGGATAATATTCAAAGATGTCAAGGTAAATTGAATTCTTTATATTTTGAATTTGAGGAAAATTTCACAGCCTTTGCTGAGAGGGGAGATATATTCCCAGGTCAGGGTAAACTTCTTTTAGATAAAGATCAGGTTTTAAATTCGTTTTATGAAAATGAATTAATATATTTACAAGGATTACAAAAGACAAATGAATTATTTAAGCCTTATAAATCTGTAAGTTTGAATCAGGTATCTATGATGAGTTATCAAGGACAGCTTGATTTGCTTATTGATGATATTAATAATAAAAAGCAGCAGGGATATAAAACAGTAATATTGTCAGGAACAAGAGCAAGGGGAGAACGTCTTGTTAAGACACTTAGAGACAGGCAAATTGAAAGTTCATATAAAGATGTTGTAGACAAAATTCAATTAGGAGAAGTAGTCATAACTTTTGGAAATCAACTTAAGGGATTTGAATATCCAGATTATAAAATATGTATTATTTCTGATAAAGATGTTTTTGGAGAAGCAAAAAGAAAATTAAAAACAAAAAAAAGGAATAGAAAAAAAGGAATCGGCAAAATAAAAAGTTTTGCTGAATTGAAACCAGGGGATTATGTAGTTCATGTTAATCATGGTATTGGAGTCTATAAGGGAATTAAGCAGATTGAGGCCGCAGGTCATAAGCGAGATTATCTTGATATAGTTTATGATAAAGGGGATAAGCTTTACGTTCCAGTAGATCAGCTGGATTTAATACAAAAATATGTAGGCAGTGAAGGAAAATCGCCTAAGTTAAATAAATTGGGAGGCAGTGAATGGCAGAAAGCTAAAGCAAAGGCAAGAAAATCCATAAATGAAATTGCAGAGGATTTACTTAAATTATATGCAGTCCGTTCAACAGTAAAAGGATACCGTTTTTCAAAGGATACAGAATGGCAGAAGCAATTTGAAGATGAGTTTCCGTATGAAGAAACTCCAGATCAATTAACATCATTAGAAGAAATAAAGGCTGATATGGAATGTGAAAAACCTATGGATAGACTTTTATGTGGAGATGTTGGTTATGGAAAAACTGAAGTTGCTTTAAGAGCAGCTTTTAAAGCAGTTATGGACGGAAAGCAGGTTGCCTTTTTAGTTCCAACAACAATTCTTGCAGAGCAGCATTACAAGAATATGCAGAGTAGATTTTCTGATTTTCCAATAAAAATTGATATGATAAGCAGATTTAGAACATCAAAGGATCAAAAACAGACCCTTCAAAGATTAAAAGAAGGAAACGTGGACATATTAATTGGCACTCACAGATTAGTTTCTAAGGATATTCAATTTAAAGATTTAGGATTATTAATAATAGATGAAGAGCAGCGTTTTGGAGTAAAACAAAAAGAAAAGATAAAGCAGCTAAAGAAAAATGTTGATGTACTGACATTAAGTGCAACACCTATTCCAAGAACTCTTCATATGTCTTTAACAGGAGTAAGGGATATATCTGTTATTGAAACACCACCAGAGGAAAGATATCCTGTACAGACTTATGTTGTAGAACAAAATGATCAGCTTATAAGAGATGCAATAATAAGAGAAATAGGAAGAGATGGTCAGGTGTATTTTGTTTATAACCGAGTAGAGGATATTGAAAAAATGGCATCATATATAAGGAACCTTGTACCAGAGGCTAATGTGGGAATAGCTCATGGACAAATGGCAGAAAAAGAACTTGAACAGGAAATGATGGATTTTATGTCTGGGGAACATAATGTTCTAGTATGTACTACAATTATTGAAACAGGAATGGATATACAAAATGTAAATACTATTATTATATATGATTCTGATAAAATGGGATTATCTCAACTTTATCAATTAAGAGGAAGGGTAGGGCGTTCAAATAGAATAGCATATGCATATCTTCTTTATAGAAAAGATAAAATTTTGACTGAAGTAGCAGAAAAGAGATTAAAAGCATTAAGAGACTTTACTGAACTTGGTTCTGGATTCAAAATAGCAATGAGGGATTTAGAAATAAGGGGAGCAGGAAATATGATGGGTTCATCACAGCATGGACATATGGCAACAGTTGGGTATGATTTATATTGCAGAATGCTCGAAGATACAATAAAAATAATAAAAGGTGAAATTTCAAAAGAACCTATTGAAACAACAGTAGATGTTAAAGTGGATGCATTTATTCTTCCAAGTTACATTGAGGATGAAATTCAAAAAATAGAAATTTATAAAAAAATAGCATCTATTGAAAACATAGATGATTATAAAGACATTGAAGAAGAACTTGAAGATAGGTATTCAAATATTCCAGAAGCAGTTAGAAACTTAATGGATATTGCATATATAAAGAGCAAGGCAAAAGCAATATTTATTGAGGAAATAAAAGAAATGCCAAAAGAAATCTTATTTAAATTTGCATATGAAAGTGAGGAATATACTGATATTTTTGTTGAACTCATGAAAAAGTACAAAAATGATGTTATTTTAAAATTTGGAAAACAGCCTTATTTTGCTATAAAGCTGGATTGTATAAAAAAGGAAAATAAGCTTGAAGTTTTAAAAGATATTATTGATGACATAATATTGTAATAAAAATATGTTATACTAGTTAATGGTTTTGCAAATATATTTGTGTTTGGATTTATATTTGAATTGTAAAAATAATATTGATATACTAATATTATGTTTTCTACAGTAATACTTATAAAAAGTGAGGGGAATAATTTGAAAAAAATAAAAAAAATTATTGCAGCTGTAGCATTGTGTGTTATGGCAACATCAGTTATGGGCTGCAAAATGATAGAAAAGACACCTGAAGCTATAGCAAAAACAGTAGTTGCAAAGGTTGGTAATGAAAAAATTACAAAAGGTGAATATGATTTAGCATTTAAGCAATATGATATGATGTTTAAGCAGTATTATGGTGAAGATTATGCAGATAATCAACAAATAAAGCAACAATTAGTTCAGTATCAGCAAGAGTGCCTAAATCAGCTAGTAGAACAAAGTGTATTATTACAAACAGCAGAAGAACAAAAAATAATGCCTACTGATAAAGAAGTTGAAGAAAAATATAAAGAAAACATGGAAGGCATTGATGACACTCAGCTTGATAATATAGTGCAAATATATGGATTTAAGGATAAATCAGAGTTTGAAGAATATAATAAAAAACAGGCTAAGATAGAACTTATATATAATAAAATAGTTGACGGAATAACTGTAACTGATGAAGATATTCAAACTTATTATAATGAAAATAAAGAATTACAATATACAGTTGAAGGTGAATTGAATTTTGACAAATCTTTAGAAGCAGCTAATGCAATAGAAAAAGAATTAAAATCAGGAAGTGATTTCTCAGCTGTTGCTAAAGAAAAATCAAAAGATCCAGGAACTAAGGAAAAAGGTGGAGATTTAGGCTTTATTAATTATGATAGTACTGATTATGTTCAGGAATTTATGGATGGATTCAAAGATTTAAAAGAAGGAGAAATTTCTGAGCCAGTAAAAAGTTCATTTGGTTATCATATAATTAAGGTAACAGGAGTTACAGATAAGGGTGCAAATGTGGCTCATATTTTAGTTGCAGAAAGAGAAGAAGGTATAGTAACTCCACTAGAAGACGTTAAAGATTCTATAAAAGCCACTTTAGAAAATACTAAGAAAAGTGAAACTTATAAAAATAAAATAGAAGAACTAAAGAAGAAATTAACTATAAAAACATATGAAGATAGATTATAATTCATAAGTAATAGGCAAGAAGCAAAAACAAGAAACACTTTGATAAATTGTGGTAAAATAAAGTTAAGGAAAATGCACAAGTAGATGAATATAAAATTTCATAACTTGTGTATTTTTTGTTATTATAATTTTTTAAATATTTCTATAGTCTTATCTCTTGCTTATAAATTTATATAAAATTTAGTTATAAGTGCATAAAATTTCTATATATTCAAATAATAATAATG
>CAZPRO010000039.1:0-18016 GCA_964588775.1 uncultured Clostridium sp. | reverse complement strand
TTTCTTCTTTGCTTAAAATTAAATCTTCTTTTCTTGTTCCTGATTTGTATATATCGATTGCAGGAAAAATTCTTCTTTCCTGAAGTCTTCTATCTAGGTGAACTTCCATATTACCAGTACCTTTGAATTCTTCAAAAATCATGTCATCCATTCTTGATCCAGTTTCAATAAGTGCAGTTGCAAGTATTGTCAAACTTCCACCTTCCTCTATATTTCTTGCTGCTCCAAAAAACTTCTTAGGCATTATTAATGCTCCTGGATCTAGTCCTCCTGATAATGTTCTTCCTGTTGGTGTTATTGTCAGATTATATGCTCTTGACAGCCTTGTAAGACTGTCCATTAATATGACCACATCTTTTCCTTGTTCAACCATTCTCTTAGCTCTCTCTAAAACCATCCTTGATACTTTAGCATGATTTTGTGGTTCTTCATCAAACGTAGAATATACCACATCTCCATTAATAGATCTCATCATATCTGTTACTTCTTCTGGTCTTTCATCTATTAATAAAACAATAAGTTTCATCTTAGGATAATTTCGAGAAATATTTTGAGCTATTTTTTTTAGTAAAGTAGTTTTTCCTGCTTTAGGAGGAGCAACTATTATGCCTCTCTGTCCCTTTCCTATTGGACATATTATATCCATTAATCTTGATGATAAATCATTAGTACTTTCAAGTTTAATTCTCTCTTTAGGGTATATAGGAGTAAGATTTTCAAAATTTTTTCTTCCAATAGCCTTTTCAGGCTTATCTCCATTTACACTTTCAACATATAATAAAGCTTTAAATTTTTCTCCTTCTTTTGCTTCTCTTACCTTTCCCTTAACTTCATCTCCAGTTCTCAAATTAAATCTTCTAATTTGTGATGGAGAAACATAAACATCATCACTGCTTGTAAGATAATTTTTGCATCTTAAAAATCCAAAATTATTATTTTCCTGAATTTCTAAAATACCATTTACTATACTAGAAGATTCATTAATCATCTCTTTTAATTCTTCTTTTTTTTCTTCTTTGCTTCCATTATTATGTTGATTTATGTTATCAGAACTCTTAGGTGAAATATTTTCTCTTAAAACTACACCTTCCTTTTTAAAAGTATTGGGTGATATTTTAATTATTTCTTCAATTAATTCATCCTTCTTTAACTTTGATATGTTTTTAATATTAAGTTTTTTAGCAACTTCTTTTAACTCAATCAACTTCATAGTTGAATATTCTTCTTTGTTGGCCACTATTACACCTCCAAATGTAACTTAAACTTTTAACTCTTATAAAACTTTTATTATGGAATTTAATTTAGAAAACTTAGAAATGATATTAAATATCAGAAAAGAATACCTGGATGTGTCACATAAAACAATTTTTAACATATCTATTTATTTAAAAAATTTTTAATATGACAACACCTAAATATTCTTTATTATTGTAAAATTATTATATATTAATATTTTAAACAATACAAATTATTTTTGTATGACTATATTCTTTTATTGTTTCTTCCTGCTGCACCAATAAATCCAATAAATAAAGGATGTGGCTTATTTGGTCTTGATTTTAACTCTGGATGAAATTGTACGGCAACATACCATGGATGTTGTGGAACTTCAACTATTTCAACAAGTCTATTGTCTGGACTAGTTCCAACTATGCTCATTCCTGCCTTTTCTATTTTATCCCTATATTCATTATTAAACTCATATCTATGTCTATGTCTTTCATTTATACTATCATTCTTGTATACTTCATATGAATTTGTATCATGCTTTAATACACAAGGATATTGTCCCAATCTCATAGTTCCACCTAAATTTTCTATATCCTTCTGATCATTCATAATATCTATAACTGGATGCTTAGTCTCTGGATTAATCTCTGAACTGTTAGCATCTTCAAATTTCAAAACATTTCTAGCATATTCAATAACAGCACATTGCATCCCCAAACAAATTCCTAAAAATGGTATATTATTTTCTCTTGCATATTTTATTGCAGAAATTTTTCCTTCTATTCCTCTATCTCCAAAGCCTCCTGGCACTAATATACCATCTACTCCTTTAAAAAACTCCTCTGCATCTCCTTGTTCAACAGTTTCTGCATTAACCCATCTTATATTCACCTTGGAATCATTAGCATATCCCCCATGGCTTAATGCTTCAACCACAGAAATATATGCATCATGTAATTCAACATATTTTCCAACCAGTGCAATTTCGACTTCATTTTTTAAATTTTTAATTTTATTAACCATACTTATCCATTCAGAATTATCTATATCTTTACATCCCAATCTTAGTTTTTCACACACTAAGTTATCTAAACCTTCATCATGAAGCATTAGTGGAACTTCATATAAATGATCGGCATCAAGATTTTGTATAACAGACTTACCTTCTATATTACAAAAAAGTCCTATTTTAGCTTTTATATCATTATTTAATTCTTTTTCAGTTCTACAAACTATAATATCCGGCTGAATACCTATTGTTCTTAATTCTTTTACTGAATGCTGTGTAGGTTTAGTTTTTAGTTCTCCTCCTTTACTAAGATAAGGTACTAATGTAACATGAATATAGCATGTATTTTCTGCTCCAACTTCACTTTTTATCTGTCTTATAGCTTCCAAAAATGGCTGTGATTCTATATCACCCACGGTTCCACCAATTTCAGTTATAACTATATCCACTTCTCTTTCTTTGGCAACCTGATAAACTTTAGATTTTATCTCATTTGTAATATGAGGAATTACCTGAACAGTTCCTCCTAAATATTCTCCTCTTCTTTCTTTTTCTATAACCGAACTATAGATTCTTCCGGTAGTAACATTAGAATTTCTGCTTAAACTTTCATCTATAAATCTTTCATAGTGTCCAAGATCTAAATCAGTTTCAGCCCCATCATCTGTCACAAACACTTCTCCATGCTGATACGGACTCATTGTTCCTGGATCCACATTAAGATATGGATCAAACTTTTGTATTGATATCTTTAAACCTCTATTTTTTAAAAGTCTTCCTAAAGATGCTGCTGTTATTCCTTTTCCAAGGCCTGATACAACTCCACCTGTAACAAAAATGTACTTAGTATTAATCATAATATTTCCTCCCCAAAAAAATCTAAAAAAACTATTTACTTTCCAAAAATTTTATGCTAAAATATGAATTACCCCATATAGTATGGGGTTATTTGTGTTGGATATAACAACATAAATGATATTTTATCATAAAATTATTTTAATATCCAGTCTTTATATACATTTTGTACTGTTCTTCTATAAATTCTTCAATTTCAAAATAATTTTCTCTAAATTCTTTATTTATTAATAATTTTTCCTCTGCTTTGTTTAAATTATTAAGCACACTCTTATTTGTTTTTACCTCCAATAATTTCTTTATATCATCCATAAATAAACAATTATTATTTTTCATTAAAAGCAGTAAAATATATTTATTTTCCTTTATTTTTAAAGTATCTATTAATTCATTTTCACCAATATTATAATGCTTAACTAAAATTCTTATAATATTTGCATATCTTAACTTATTATCCATATTCCGCCTCCTATTCATAATTGTTGCCATACTCATGTTTTTTAAACAAAAAAACTGCCACAAAAAGATTTTTTTAATTGATATAGCATTCATATTTTTTAATAAAAATACTATACATGAATCAATCTTCTTGTAACAGCAGTTCTAATTATGTACTATTTACTTTCAACAGCTATTGTCATAAGCAATTTCGTATCATACTTTTGTGATTCCTCCATTACTAAAGTATATATGGCTTCTATAGTACCACCCTTGTCACTCATATTAATCTTTAATTTTTTAGTGAAAGTTTTCATATCAATGAGTCCATAGGGGGTTTTATATAATGCCATATTTTCCTTCTTATCTTTAAATTCCATTCTTGTTTCAATGGTTCCTTCTCGTACAAGTGAAAAAGTATCACTATTAATAATTATGGTAGTTTTGCTTCCTGCCATTCCTGATAACTCCGTTTCATCATAGCTGACTATATACTCATTATTTATTTTTTCAAAAGTTCCTATACTTACTACCTCTATTTCACTTTCCTTATCATTATTTGTAATACTATTTATTGTTACAATAGCTTTTTTCTTTCCCATAATTCCCCCACTAATTAACATTATATCTATCTAATTTTTCTTTACTTATACTTTCAACAAATCTATTTTCCTTAAAATCAGTACCTACATTGCCAAACTTGACCTCTACTTCTTTTTCATCTTTACCCTTACTATAACGAACAGCTATTTTACATGCATCAAGTAAGTCTTCTTCTGCTAACTTCTGACTATTTGGAGCTATTACCATTGCACCATTATACTTTGAAGTTAGAAACATAATATCCTTTTTATTTAATAATGGTTTTAATTGTTCTGCCTCATCTGCAGTTCTTGTAACTATTATTTTCACTTTATTGTCTGTAACAAAATGCCTTCCTATATTTAATAAGGCAATATCCCTGCCATCTATAGAATCTTTTCTAGAAATAAGTTCCTTAAGTCTCACAGCATAATTCGGTTCAGTTAATTTACATCCTCCTGCTGGTGATGGATAGTCTTTTATCCCCCATTTCTCAGCCAATTCCATTTGAATTTTTCTGCTTCTTCCACTAATTTTTAACAATTTTTCTCTGTCAACTAATCCATTAAGTTCCATAGGGGTTGGTTCTAAGTTCTGTGCACATAATGGTCTTAATATTTTATCACTAAAACCTGACTCTTTCTTTACAACATTTAATGCACTCTTATTCTGTGACATAGGTCTTTGATTTAACACTTCACCAGTTATTATAAAATCAGCATTAAACTTTTCTAATAATTCACCACTATATCGCATCATCATAGCATGACAATCTATACATGGATTTATATTTTTTCCCCACCCATGAGCTGGGTTCTTAACCATTTCAAAATGTTCCTTTGAAAAATCTACTACTTCTAAAGGTATATCTATTTGTTTTGTCATTTTTAATGCATTTTTCTCTCCAAAAAAATATGATTTAAAACATATTCCTATAACTTCTATTCCCTGATCCTTTATTAATTTTGCAGCTAAAATACTATCTAATCCACCTGATATCATGGCTAATGCTCTTGTCATATCTAATCCCCCTGTAATTCATTTAATATTATTAGAATATAATATGTTTTTCAATAATTCAATATTTTAATTGCATATTTTTGCAATCTACCAGTGTTTATATTATAATCTTATATTAAATTTATTATAAGTCCTTAAATATTTCTAATATTTTAAATTTATATTCTATTTTATTATCATTTTCTATTTTTTGTTCTTTTTCCTTATTATTTTTTCTGTTATCCTTAACCATCTCTTCAGTTTTATCATATTCAACTACAGCTTTAGATTCATCAACAAAGCATAATGGCGGAAACATAACACACCACCAGTTATGTCCTTGTCCTTGTCCAATAATTATTTGAAACGCTTCATAATTTCCTTGTGGCAGAATAATATTTCCATATTCTTTTTGAGGAAAATTTTCTCTTTTAAAAGTCACCTTTGCATTATACTTATAGTTATTATCTTTAATAACCTCACTAGCAATATTTTGAACTGTTTTTAGATTGCAATTTATTATCTGTCGTGTTTCTTCTAAAGATTTAGATTTATTCATAAGTGGATATAAATAATCAAGAACTGCATCTCTTACTTTTAATTTTAGATTTTGGTCTTCATCTGAATCACTATTGGCAATTACATGAAATCTAATTAAAGAATTTTTAACTTCATCATAATCAAGAATTTTATTTTCATAATCCACTTTATTATTAATTGTATTACTTTGTCTAAAATTGAAATGTTGAAAATTGCATCCTAAAAACAAATTTGTAAAAATCACAAAGCCTAATAACAAATAAATTTTTTTCATAAAAAAAACCCCCTTGTAGTTTTAATTATTACCACAAGAGGTTTTTTTATACATATTTATGCTTATATACTAAATTATTCATTAATAATAATTATATTGTTCTAGTAATAAAGACATCTGTATGCTTTTTCTTCATATACTCATAACATCTTTGTGCTTTAAGCATATCTTCAAAAAAAGCAAAGACAGTAGGTCCGCTTCCACTCATCATGGTTCCTATGCAGCCCATCTTTTTCGCATCTTCTTTTATATATGTTATAGTTCTGTTTTTTCTAATAGTAACATTTTCTAGAAGATTTTTCATATTATTAGCTACAAAATAAATATCATCATTTTCTATAGCCTTAATTAAATTTTTTGTTTCAGGATGAAGGAATACTTTATTCATATTAAACTCTTTATACACTTCTTTGGTTGATATCCCAAAATTAGGTTTTATTAAAACTAATATTTTATCTTTAAAAGATTTTAATTGTGTAATTCTTTCACCTATACCTTCACATAATGCAGTTCCACCATTTATGCAATAGGGAACATCTGCTCCAAGTTTAACTGCAATTTCTCCTAATTCCTCATCACCAGCATTTATATTAAAAATAGTATTCATTATTTTTAATACGGCGGCTGCATCTGTACTTCCTCCAGCAAGCCCCGCACATACAGGAATATTTTTAATTATATTAATATATACACCTTCATTAATATTATATTTTTCTTTGAACAACAATGCTGCCTTATATGCAATATTCTTTTCATCAGTAGGTACATAATATTTATTACATTCTAATTTTATTCCTGATTTTATTTTTTTTACCTCTACTACATCATATAAATCAATTGTTTGCATTATCATTTCCAATAAATGATATCCATCTTCTCTTTTCCCAACAACATCCAAAGACATATTAATTTTAGCATATGCTTTAATTTTCATGACCAAATTTTTCCTTCCCTTTAAGGTTTTTTCTTAAATTGTACCATAGCAAAAAAATCCTGTCTAATTTATGATGATGTTAACTATTGGATATTTTATATTTATCCTTTATTTTTACTTTTCTTATAAGGTTTAAAAGTGGTTCCATTTTTTCAAAAAAAACAATTATAATATCATTTTCTTCACTTATATTTATAGCATATTCTAACGCTTCTACCTCATCTAAACATATTATTGGTGATACTTTTTTATTTTTTGTTGTAACAGACTTATATAGAATTTCTGCTACCTCCCCTTCCTTTCTTCCTCTTTTATCTACATCTTCCTTAATTATTATTTCACTTAAATTTTCAGCACACAATTGTCCAATTAATTTAATATCCCCATTCTGCCTATCTCCAGGCACCCCTATAACTCCTATTAATTTATTACTATTTAGTTTTTTTAAACTATTAAAAACACTTCTATAACCTTCTAAATTATGCCCATAATCCAAAATAATTTTTCTATTTTCATATTCAAAAATGTTAAATCTTCCTCTACAATCATTATCATTTAATTTAAATTGAGAAAAAGACTTACTAATAATACAATAATCAACTTTCAATCCCACTAAAGCCGCACATGCTGCCATAGCATTTTCTATGTTATATTCCAAAATATTATTATATGAGATAGGAAGTTCAAAACAATCAATTATATCATAAGTTCTATAATTATTAGTTACTTTAATTTTATTGTCCTCTACAAAAACTGCACATTTGCCTTCTTCAATATTTTTTCTAATTAAATAATTATCCTTATATTTAGAATAATATATTTTTTCATTTTTTATTCTTTTTATTATTTTTCTAGCATACTCATCATCAGCATTAATTACAGTAAACCCATCTTCTTTAACAGCTTCTGCTACTAATGATTTTACAAAACTTAATTCTTCCATAGAATTTATATTATCAAGTCCTAAATGATCATTTGTTATATTAGTTATTACTGCTACATCTGCTTTTTCGTAAGCTAATCCTTTTTTTATTATTCCACCACGTGCTGTTTCCAAAACTGCAACATCAATTTCCGGATTCATTAAAACCGATCTTGCACTGCTAAATCCAGAATCATCTCCCTTATGAATACACTTGTCATTAATAAATATTCCTTCAGTAGATGTCATTCCTACCTTGTAACCTATATTTCTTAATGTATAACTTATTAATCTTGCAGTTGTTGTTTTTCCATTAGTACCTGTAATAGATACTACAGGTATATTACTTGGCTTATTATTATATAACATATTAATTATTTCATGACCTATATCTCTATATATCCCTTTTTGTGGAAATAGATGCATTCTTATTCCTGGTGCTGCATTTACCTCAATAATAACTCCATTATTACTATTTAATGATTTTGATATATCTTCAGTACATATATCTATTCCACATATATCTAGTCCAATTGCGTTAGCAGCTCTTAAACAATAATCTATATTTTCAGCACATATTTCATTTGTGCAATCTATAGCTGTTGCTCCTGTTGAAAGATTAGCATTATCCCTCAAAATTATTTTTTCATCCTTCTTAGGTATATAGGTTAATTCAATATTATTTTTTTGTAATATATTAACTAGTTCTTCATCAATTTTTATTTTACTTAAAGGTTTTTCATGATTTTCTCCTCTCATTGGATTTTTATTTATCATTTGTATTAATTCTTTTACTGTATTTTTACCATCTCCAATTATACTTGGCTTAATTCTTTTTGATACAGCCACTACTTTATTATTGACAACACAAACTCTATAATCATTTCCTTCATAAAACTTTTCAATTATTATTTCATTTTCTGTTTCAGCTATAAACTCATAAGCCTTTACTAATTGCTCTTCATTTTTTAAATTTAAAATTACTTTTTTGCCCTTGTTTCCTGATTGAGGTTTTAATACCACAGGATATCCTATAAGTTCAGCCTTTCTTAAAAGATCAATTATATTAAATACTTTATCCCCCTCTGGAACTGGTATATTCTGATAAGATAATATTTTTTTTGTTAATAGCTTATTACATGCAATATCCACCGCCAGACATTTTGTATTTTCACTAATAGTAGCTTCAATTCTCCTTAAACTTTTACCATAACCAATCTGATATATTCCACTTTCATCAATTTCCATAACAGGGAGTCCATATACTTTAGCAGCTTTGCAAATAGCATTTGTACTTGGTCCTATTTCTTCTTTTAATAAAATTTTTTTTATATTGTTAATTCGACCTTCAATATCTAAAGGATTATTATTAATAAGGGAATTTATTAAATCTACTGCCAGATTTATTATATTTATAGCTGTATTTTTATATACATACTGAACTATTATATAGTATATTTCGCCCTCTATCTCACGAGCTTTACCATATGATACATCAATATTAAATCTGTTTTGCAAAGCAATTATGGTATGTTCACATATATGTGCTAAATATGTTCCTTCCTTAAGTCTCTTTATAAATCCAAACTTCTCATTTATGCCACATCTATGGCTTTTTAATTCAGGAATAATATTCACAAGATTAAAGTTAAAATTGGGTATATTTTTACTGGGTATATCCCCATATCCTTCCAAATCCACATCTATTCTTATGCATTTTTTATGAGAATATATATTAGCCCCTTGAAATACTCTCGTTTGTATTATTTTCATGATTTATTTTTTCCTCCTCAAAAGGCATTTTTTCATTAAGATTATACCTATTTTTGTTAGTTAATACATGTAACACTACATTATTCATACTTAAAATCTCATCACTTTGTAATTCTGAAACATTAGTATATGAAATTTTGCTGCCATCTATAAAATAGACAGCACCTTCTCCTACCACTTCAATTATTCCTTCTTTATCAACTATTATTGCAGTGTTTTCATCAATACCTATTCCTAAAACCTCTGGATTTTCAGCAACACTTGTAAGAAGCCTGCCTATTCTTCCCCTTTGTGCAAAATGCTGATCTATTATTACATCTTTTAACAATCCTAAACCTGGAGCCATTTTTAAAGTACATTTTCTTGGCGATTCTTCATCATCTCCTCCTACAATCATAGTATCACTCATTACAGATGCACCTGCTGATGTTCCAACTATGTACGTTCCATTTTCATGAGCCTTTTTTAAAGCATCATATGTTGGTGTACCCCCAATTAAGCTTGTTATTCTTAACTGATCTCCTCCTGTGAAAAATATTAAAGAAGCTTCTTCTATTAATTTTTTATTATTTTCTTCTAAAGCTTCATTTCTATTAGTTATATCTAAAAATTGTATGTTTCGCACTTTTAGCTCTTGGAAAACTTTCTTATACTTTGCTGCTGCTTCTTTAGGATATTCAGTTGCTATTGTAGCTACAAGCAGTGTATCTTTATTCTTATCAATACAATTACATACTGTTTTTAATATTTCTTTTTTTCCATTTTTATCTTCTGCTCCTCCAATTATTATTAAATTTCCTTTTAATTTTTTTTCCATAATTAAATCTCACCTCATAATTAAGATGCTTTTCATATTGTTGCCATATAAAATACTAATTATTCAATTTTTTATTTAATAAATATTACCTAAAAAATAAATGATGAGTTTTTTATCTTTTAAAGATAAAGTTCATCATTTATTTAGTAAATTTATATACTGACTATAATTTACCTATTCTATACCTTCAATTTTTTAATTCAGTTCACATGATATTTTTCCAAAAATTCATACCTAAACTTTTCATTTTCCATTTTTAAATTAAGTCTATTTAAAAACACATCATATTCCCATGATTTTTTCTTTTCATAATAATTTATTACTATGGAACAAAAATCCTTTGGTATCATTAAAAGAATTTTTAATATTTTCTTTTCTCCTATAGATAATCTATTAATTTTTTCATAAGAATCTAAAACTATATTCATCTTTTTCAAATCAAAAGCAGCATTTTTTATAGATTTTATAATAAGATCTGCTACATCCATAATCCGTATATCAATTGTCATATAATCAAAATCAAGTATGTTAATTATATTATTATTAATTAAAAAGTTATGGTATGCCAAGTCGTTATGACATAATGAAATTTTATCTTCTTCTCCTCTTAGTTTTGAATATTCTTCTTTATCTAAATATTGTTCACATATATTTATTTCTTTAATATACTTATCTACATTATTTAAAAATATTGTGTCAAACTCATTTTTATACATATACTTAGATACCATATTTTTTATCTTTATTAATTTAAACGATATGTTTTTTAATTTTTTATCTAGAGATATATCTAAAAATTGGTTATTATACTTGCTTTCCAAATATTTCTTTAATCCTATAGAAGCATTATGCATTAATGCTAAATTTTCCGCACACAATTTTAATTCAATTGGATTATAAAAAGAACATTCATGGCCTTCTATAACATCCATAACAACATAAATTTCATTATTCCAAATTTTAAAATATTTGTTTTTGTCAATTTTATTAAATGTTATTATATTCTTATATTGTTTTTTTATATAATTTAAAGATTCATTTATAATATCCAATTTGTTAACATCATAATCCACCTTTTTTAATATTTTGCTTCCTTCATCTGTTTTTAATAAAAAAACCTTTCTAAGTGGAATCACATCGTTTATCTTTATATTCATATCATTAAAAAATTCATAGCTTAAATCATATTTACATAATACATCTTTATCTACACATCTATTTTTTTTCATTTAATTAAACCTCCTAATTATTAGTAGTTAAAATTAAATTCAAATTTTAATGCACGCTTAAATTCACAGATATATTCATTATCAGTCTTGTTTATTTTTCCTTTTCTATATTTTTCCCAATTTCTTAAAAAGTCCCTTGGATATATGCAAATAGCTTCTAAATATTTTATACTATTATCTGACAAATGAGATTTATATGCAAAAAACTTTATAAGTTCCAATTCATCAAATTTAACATTCTTTTTTTGAAGTCTCTTTATATATTTATACAAATCTTCTTCAACTAAATTATAAGATATATTTTTTATGCTTCCAATTTTAATCCTATTATCTTCAATGGTTAAATTGTTTTCATCACATCTTCCAATACATATTTCTTTTCTATTCATACTTCTACTTATAATATTATAGTAAAATTTGTCTTCAATTTTACTTAAGGACCTCTCTGCCATACACAACATTCTTTTTCCTTCAGATATGATTACATTGTCTACATCATTTTTCGAAGTTTTAGCCATTATCTTATTATAATCACTTTTCAGTATTTTCATCTGTACTTTATATTCTTCAATGAGTTTTCCAATCCTACTATCAATTCTTGTAACTCCAGTAAATTTTATTCCCATAATTTTTTTATGCAGATTTACCATCATAGTAATTTGATTATCTATCTCCTTTTTACTTACCAATCCTTTAAGGTTAAAATAGTCTCCTTTAACATCTATTCCTCTCTTATTTAAACACTGCATTATTGTATATTCATCTATTTTAATCTCCTCCCTTAAAATAGCTATTTATAAACTCTTCTCTTTCATTACAATCATCTAAATATTTTTTTAGTTTATTTATAAAAATTTCATCTTCCCATGGTTGTTGTTCCCAATATTTTTGCAGACCTATCTGCCAAAAATTCTGTGGAAATCTTATAAACTCTCTCATTAAAGGGATTTCACATTCTTTAATGTAAAATGCTTTTTCATATGAGTTCATAATAATATCTGCTTTTTTATAGCTCCACCTTTTATCTTTCATGCATCGTATTAGAAGAGAACATAAATCATGAATATGAGTGTCTAGAATACAATAATCAAAATCAATAACATTTAAATTATTATCATCATCTATCAATATATTGTGATGTGCATAATCATGATGGCAGAAACCTCCCTTAAATACTTCCTGTTCCATTACTTTGTAATAATTATTCTTTTTTAATCCATCTATACTTCTATTTCCAATATTAATTTGATATTCTATATTCTCTAAAAACAAATAATCAAATTCTGATTTTTTATATTTTTGCTCAATTCTTTTCTTAAAATCTATTATTTCTGTAAGTCTTGTTTCAAAAACCTTAATCCATGAAAACCATCCTATTCGTGGTTCCATATCCTGACTAATAACAAAATTTTTGCTGCATCTATGAAATTCTCCAAGTTTTTCTGATATTTTTCTTAGTTCAATTGGATTATCAAAATTACCAATTCTTGATGGTATCCATCTTGTAAGATATACATATTTATTATCTATAATTCCATATAATTTCTTATTCTTGTTTTCAATTATATTGGGAGTACTTTGAAAATTATTTTTTTGAATATGATTAATAGCAGATATAATAAAAATGAAATGCTTAAAATTATACTCTATAGCTTTTAAACAATAAGCACCATCTACTGTCTGTACTTTATAACTATTCTTTACTCTTTTTATATCAACAACTTCTAAATCATAATTTTCATTTACATATTTTGCTACTTCATTTTCGTCAATGCATACTTTCATAATCATTCCTGCCCACAAATCATTTAGTCTATTATATGGCACATATTATTTTATTGTGATTTTTATTCACCAAAACTGCTATGAACTAATATTCTAATATTAGTAATGTATAACTTTGAGGTGCTTTATGAAGATTGGTATAGATTCACGAGGAGCAACTTTATATAAAGGTACAGGAATAGGTACTTATACTAACAATCTTGTAATAGAACTCTTAAAAAATTGTTCATCAAAAGATAATTTTACTCTGTTTTGTTGTGGCAATTTTAATAATAAATTTATTACTTCTAATTCAAAAATAATATATTCTTCTAATAAACATGGAAGTTTTTATGAACAGTGTTATTTTCCAGAAATATCAACTAAATTACATTTGGATTTATTCCATATTCCTCAAAACGGTTTAGGATTAAATGTAAAACCATCAATACCTACCATCGTTACTATTCATGATCTAATTCCATATATAATGCCAGAAACTGTTGGAAAAGGCTACTTAGAACATTTTCTTTCTGATATGCCTTATATAATAAAAAATTCTTCAGCCATAATAACAGTATCACAATATTCAAAAAAGGATATACTGCGTTTTTTTCCCTATTACCCTGCTGAAAAAATATTTGTTATTCCACTAGCAGCAAATAAAATATTTAAACCTTTAAACAAAATTAAATGCTTAAATTATGTTCAATCTCAATTCAAATTTAACAATAAATATATTTTATATCTGGGAGGATTTAGCTCTAGAAAAAATGTTTTGAGACTTTTAAAATCCTTTTCTATGGTATATAAAAACTTAACACAACCTTATACATTACTAATTGCAGGTTCTCCAAAGGACGAGGGTATGGAACTCATGAACTATGTTTCATCAAATAATCTTGAATCTAAAATCATATTTACTGATTTTATTAATACATCTTTATTACCTGTACTTTATAATGGATGTGATGCTTTTGTTTATCCTTCTCTATACGAAGGCTTTGGTCTTCCTCCTTTAGAAGCAATGAGTTGTAAAACACCAGTAATAACTTCAGATATTTCTTCCATTCCAGAAGTAACTGGCAGCAATGCAGTTTTAATTAACCCTTATAATGAAAATTCACTTGCAGAATCTATGGAAAAACTTCTTAATGATGAAAATTTAAAACTAGAACTTTCATTAAAGGGATATAACCATAGTCATAATTTTACATGGCAGCAAACTGCATTAAAAACTTTATCAGTTTATAATAAAGTATTACGCCATAATCTATAAACAGATTTTAAAACATGGAATAAAATCAAGTGTAATTTCTATTATTCTTATATAAAAAAAGCTAAAGATGCTCAAAATAATTATTTTTAAACATCTTCAGCTTTTAAATTTTTAAGGTAAATCTTTTGTTATTTCTAAATATTTATCAAACTCTTCATTATATTCTGCTTTCAATTCAATGTTACTTAAAACTATTAAAGGGCTCTGTCCTTCTATATTATTTATTTTATCTTCAATTTGTTTATTTTTATATGAATATAAATATGTCAAAAAGAATTTACCACTTTTCATATTTTCTATGCACATATCATTTTCCATCAATATACTCTTTATAAATTTATCTGCCAAATCATTATTAGAATTTTCTAATATATAGAGAGCTGTATCATCTACAGTAAAAAACTTATTTTCTCCAAAGCCATTACCAGGCACATTTCCCACATTCCATAATGATTTTTCTTTTTCATTAATAATATCACTTACTGCATTAACTGATGTTATTCGTGCCAAATATTCTTCGTTTTCACTTTTCGTTATTATGTTTTTTTCCTTTAAATCAGTTATAACATTTAAGGACTCATTTTTTATCTCATTGTTATCTGCCTCATTTTTTATATTATTTAATAAAAATATCTTTAATAAATCATAATAATCAGTACCAGTTCCTTTAAATAATTTTATCTTATTACCACTTTCACTATATATATGTTCTCCTATTTTTATAACATCATCCCATGTATTAAAATCATTTATAGAATATCCATACTGTTCTAAAATATCTTTCTTAACATATAATGCCAAAGGTCTTGAAGTAAATGGAATAGATGAAACTTTATAATTTGAAGAATACTTCTTTTTAGTATTTTTCGAAAAATTACTTCCATACATATCCATAATTTCATTACCATAATTATAATAAGAATATTGTTCAAGACCATGCTTCAGCAAATCATTATAGGAACATTGAAATATTTCAACTTGATCTGTATTATTAAGCTGGCTTTTCAGCTTATCATAATCATTAATTTTATCTACATATACTGTAACTCTATTATTTTCATCCATAAATTTATTTGCACATTGATTAATATAACCATATACATCATCTTGTACCCATATATGAACAATCCCTTTAACCTTTTTAGGCTTATCATTATTAACCAAATTTATACTTATAACACTTATAATAAAAAATATTATAAAAAAAATTATATATTTTAATTTTAGTTTCATATAATAATTCCTCACATTTTAGTCTCACACTTCAAAAATATATGTGCAAATATTATTGATATCTCACCACATAATAATTTTAAAAATACAAATATACCAATATATTGTGGTACTGCAATATATATATATCCTAGCTGCATACCTAACATGCCTGCGCCTGTTGTAATAAATGCTGAATATATTATTTGAGTTTTATAGTCTGCTTCATTAAAATTTTCAAATCCATCTAAAGGAGAAATCATTCCGTCTAATATCATAAAACTCCTTTGTAATTCTGATTGATCTTGAAACTTCATAAATTTTGATATTATTTTTAACAATCTTTTTATTATTTCTATCATTATATAAGAACCACATAAAAAGAAACATAAATTAACAATAATAAATGCTACATCATGCATTGGCATTATATTATCTATAAGTTCTATACCACAAATAGACTTTACCCCTTGAACTATTATTCCAATTATACTTACAAAATTAACTACTCTTCCTATTGCTCTGAAAAAAAATATGGATTGTTTTATTTTAAAAAACATGCCACTTATAACTATAGATATAAGTAATATGGATGGAAGTAAGTTATAAATCAGCTTAACTAATGGAATCTTGAAAGACATTCCAGTTATTATAAAACTAATAGGCATTGATATAATACCACATATTAATCCCTTAAACAGTATATTTCTATTCTCATTTTTAGTTATTTCTATTAATGATGGAATGGTATTACTTATACTTTCTCCCAACATAGCTGACAACATTATTGCAGAAAACATTCCTATATTATAATTCTTAGATATTCCCATACTTAAAGTATATCCTCCCATTTCCATAGGAAATATGCTGCCTATAATAATAGAAGAATCCACTAATGTTTTATTTTCAATTGTGTGCAATATGTTTTGCATTTTATCCATAAAAAAAGGAATCAAAGACAAAATACCTGTTAGCCTAAAAAATACATCCCACATATTTTTTATTTTATTTTTCCAAATAATCCCCAACGAAAATTTATTGCCTTCTATATAGTCTATAGATCCAATAATAAAGAAAGATGCTATAATGCACAATAATATCTTTTCCATATTTCCTCCTAAAATAAAGAATGGAATAATATTCTTAATATTAAGTATAACAATAAAAAGCCCTCTTTTAAAGAGGACTTTTTATTAAATCAATTATTCTGCTTTATTTAGACTCATTTTAACAATCACAATCATCATCATAATTATGACGTTTTTTGTGTTCATTTGTACAACCACAACCACTTACGCCTATACATTTTCCTTCATAGCATGAAGCACTTATAGGTTCATATCTTATTGAAATATTGTCTTTATATATTTTTAACATATATTTTTGATTAGGGCATAAAGGACCTAACAAAAATTGACCATATTGATCAGTAAAAGTATGAGTCAATGGAACTATTCCTCTATTACAAACTTGTAATAGTTTAACTACTGCATCTTTTACAGGGTCACCACACTCATCTAATATAGTTCCATAAATACAACTTCTTCTTTCCTTGCTGATTCTGATGACTGCATCTATTTGTTCATTTTCTTTTGGGCAAATTGAACATACACTTACTCTTCCGCTCATTATTTTTCCCTCCAAATGTTGATTATAATATAAAATATGATTTTATAATCAATTTGGTGAATAATATACCTTTAAGCTTTTTAACCTATATTCAAAGTATGCCTTTTATTATATTGACTTTTGTCCTAATTTTTTATACACTTCCACAAATTCTGCTGCTAAATCTTTAAATGTCATTGTAGTCATTAAATGATCTTCTGCATGAACTAACAATAGAGACATCTGAACTTCATCATTTTCAGCTTGAATAACACTGGTTTGAGCATTATGTGCAAATCCTAGTTCTTCATCTGCTTTTCTTAAAAATTCATCTGCTTCATGAAATTTTTCCTTTTTAGCCAAAGAAATAGCTTCTACTGCAAAACTTCTGGCTTCTCCACTATGCATAATTAAATTTAAAATTAATTCTTCCATAAATCCCCTTCTCTCTATAAATTTTATTTTATCATAATTGTAACTTATTTAAAAGACTTTGTATCGAGTAGGTGAACCTCAGAAATAATTTTCTGAGGTCTTTCCTCTCACAGAAC
>CAZPRO010000038.1:0-18038 GCA_964588775.1 uncultured Clostridium sp. | reverse complement strand
TTTCTTCTGTAATTACAACCATATAAATATTGTTCTTTTTTAATGAATTACTTTTCTTTACCATTAATTTTGAATGAATATGAAAATGGTCTTTAAGCAGAGTAAATACCAGCCTTGCACTTGCAGGATTCTCTGTTGTCATCTTAAAACTTAAGCCTGTGCCACTAAATGCTAATGTTCCACTAACCTTCATTATTGCTGATAATTCAGCTGTGGCTTCTTCTTTAGTCATATCTACATATCTGCATATTTCTCTTTTAACTTTTGCTGAAAAAGACATTGCTTTCATTCCTTATCTATTTTATAAATTATTTTTTTTATTCATATCTCTCTGCTTAATTCTTTGAGATAAATACATATATTCTATTATCTTCTTTTTATCAAATAGTAATTTCTTTTCCATAATTGTATCAACAAGAACCTGAGCTAATTTGTCTGCATCATGCTTAACATATCCTTTTTCTACCTTTACCAGGTCACTTCCAACAATTTTTACACCCATACTGTTAATTTCTTCCTGGTCTAAATCAACTATCTTAGAATTTTCTTTTTTATATTTTTCTTTTAATTGTTCAGATATTTCTCCTGTATTAGCTATAACATAATCTATTATATTTTTTCCACCATATTTAAATAATACCTTCAAATGATCTGATACTTTAAAATCTGTTGTTTCACCTGGTTGAGTCATTATATTAGAAATATAAATCTTTAACCCATTACTCTTTTTTATTGCCTTGGACATATCTTTTACAAGAAGATTTGGTGTAACACTTGTATAAAGACTTCCTGGTCCCATAACTATTGCATCTGCTTCCCTAATTGCTTGAAGTGCTTCTTCTAAGGGCCTTGCATCCTCTGGATTTATCATAAGTTCTTCTATACTTGAATTCTGCTTAATGGCTTCCTCAGGAATCTGAGATTCTCCTTCTACTATATTGCCATTTTCCAATCTAGCAACTAATTCCATATTGTCTAATGTTACAGGTATTACTTTACCTGTAACAGCTAAAACTGAACTCATTTTTTGAACAGCTTCCTCAAAGTTATCAGAAATTCCATCCATGGCTGCAAGAAATAAATTACCAAAACTTTGATTTTTTAGCCTTCCATCTTTAAATCTATATTGTAATAAATCATCCATTATGGGTTCTGTATCTGCCAATGCCAATATACAGTTTCTTATATCTCCAGGTGGCAACATTCCTAAATCCTCTCTTAATGCTCCAGAACCTCCACCATCATCACCAACCGTAACAATGGCAGTTATATTGGTTGTATAATACTTAAGCCCCCTAAGCATTGTAGAAAGACCTGTTCCTCCTCCAATAACTACTATTTTGGGCCCCTTTACAAGAAGACGTTTCTCATAAATAAGACTTTCTATTTTTTTGCTGTCTAATGAAACTTTTATGTATCCCTTATTAACTAAAGCAATTACTGATTTCATTATTTCTGTAACTGAAACATACAGCACAAAAATACCTGTTATATTTAAAAACATATAAAATACTTTATAATACAAATCATATAATCTATGAGTAACCAACTCCGTAAAACCAAAAGCAATAAGCAAAATTCCAAATGCCCCAAAGCTGAGCCATCTTTTCACATTAATACCTGGCTTCAACCAGTCTGTTATCTTCATAATTTCTTTTCTCCTTTATGAAGATCTTCTGTTACATCTCTATGTTCTATTTTTGTATTAAAATTTTCTTCTGCTAATCTTCTATATACTTCATTTGCTATGGCAACAGAACGATGGCGTCCACCAGTACATCCAATTGAAATAATAAGCTGTCTCTTTCCTTCTTTTCTGTAATTAGGAATAAGGTATTTTAACATATCAATGAGTTTATCTAAAAAGTTAACTGTCTCTTCCTGCTTCAAAACATATTCTTTTACTGGTTCATCATTTCCTGAAAATTGTTTTAATTCAGGAATATAAAATGGATTTGGAATAAATCTTACATCAAAAACCAAATCTGAATCAACTGGTATTCCATACTTAAAACCAAAACTTAAAACTGTAACAGAAAGCTGTCTTTCTGGATTTTTGCTGTCTCCATAAAATTCATTTATTTTTTCCCTTAAATTCCTTATTTCATATTTTGATGTATCTATTATTATATCTGAAATATCCTTTATTTTTCTTAATTTTTCTCTTTCCTTGGTTATTCCTGTAAGAACTCTGCCATTAGGTGATAGTGGGTGACTTCTTCTTGTTTCTTTAAACCTTTTAATTAAAACTTCATCAGAAGCTTCTAAAAATAGTATTTCATACTTAAATTCATTTCTTTTTAAATAATTTAAAGTTTCAAAGAAATCCTCAAAAAATACTCCACCTCTTATATCTATAACCAAAGCTACCTTTTCTATATTTCCACCACTCTGAATACATGCCTCTGCAAATTTTGAAATCAAAGTTGGTGGCAGATTATCTACACAAAAATACCCTAAATCTTCAAGACTTCTTGTTGCCTGTGTTTTTCCTGCCCCTGATAATCCAGTAACTATAACAAATCGCATATAACACACCCCTTTTTAACAATTGAAAATTAACAGTTGACACTTAAAAGCCCCACACTATTTTTATTGTCTTTGTTATTGTAACCAAAATATTTATATTAATCTAACACTATTCATAATATATTTCATCATTATTAAATTCTACATTGTCTTATTATTATTGTAAATATAATATTACTAGCAGTTACGTTCTTAAATATAGGAATTATAATTAAAATAAAGACAACTGATTTTATTCTTCAGTTGTCTTATAATGCTATTTAATCTTCTCCCCAGATTCTTACTTCTGGATGAAGTTCAACCCCAAACTGCTTCTTTACTTCCTCTTGAACATGTCTTATAACCCCAATAATATCTTTAGCAGTTCCATTATTTTTATTTATTACAAAACCTGCATGCTTTTCTGATACACATGCTCCACCTACAGTATATCCTTTTAATCCAGCATCCTGAATAAGTTTTCCTGCATAATATCCTTCAGGCCTTTTAAATGTACTTCCTGCTGATGGATATTCAAGAGGCTGTCTTTCTTCTCTTCTTACAGTAAGCTCATTTACTCTGTTAACTATTTTACCTGAATCTCCATGCTTTAACTTAAAAACAGCATTTATTACAATATATCCTTTTTCCATAATTATAGAATGTCTATATCCTAAATCCAATTGTTCATTATTTAAAATAATAATTTCATTTTTATCATTTATGGCTTCAACATGATCTATTACAAATGATATTTCTCCGTCATAGGCACCTGCATTCATAAATACAGCACCACCTACACTTCCTGGTATTCCACATGCAAATTCAAAACCAGTTAATGAATTATCACTTGCAGTCTTTGATACATCCTTCAATAAGGCTCCACATCCTGCTGCAATCATATTATCCTTTACTTCTATTGTATTTATATCACACAGCTTAATTACTACCCCTCTAATTCCTCCATCTTTAACAAGAATATTAGAACCATTACCCATAACATAATATGGTATGCTGTGCTCTTTACAAATATCTACAGTTTTTTTTACTTGCTCAACACTATCAGGCATCAAAAGTATATCAACATTTCCGCCAACTTTGAAATATATATGTTCGCTCATTTTAGCATCTAACTGTATCTGTTCTGCTTTGTATATGTTATTAAATAAATCTTTATATTTCCCATACTGGTTCATACTTAAATCTCCTCAAAATCATGATATTCACCACATTTATTCACAACATATGATAATTTATCATACTTCCAATTGCAAGTAAATCTTTTTTCCGTATTATTATAGCATAGTTTAATACTTTTGTTCATTATTTTTTAAATATGTGTATACACTTTCTGCTGTTTTTCTATCAATGCTATTGGTTTCTAATAATTCTTCTATTGTAGCCTTTTTTATATTTTCTATGCTTCCAAATCTCATTAGAAGTTCCATCCTTCTCTTATTACCCACATTGGGTATATCGTCAAGAATGGAATGAAGGGTTCTCTTGTCTCTTAAATTTCTGTGATATGTAATAGCAAACCTGTGCACTTCATCTTGAATTCTTCTTATTAACTGCATTAAATTAGAATTTCTTTTTATTATAAATTCCTCATTTTTATAAATTATTCCCCTTGTTGAATGAGTATCATCTTTTACAAGTCCACATACAGGAATATTTATATTCAGCTTATCTAAAACATCTAATGCAACATTTACCTGCCCTTTTCCCCCATCCATCATTATAAGATCAGGAAAATTAGAAAATTTTCCTCCTGAAAACTCAAGTTTTCTCTCCTGTATCTCTTTAATTTCTTTTAACCCATGACTAAATCTTCTCTCTAAAATTTCTCTCATACTATCATAATCATTGGCATTTTTTACGGTTTTTATACGAAATCTTCTGTAATCACTATTTTTGGGTTTTCCGTCCTCAAATACTATCATAGATCCAACTGAATCCATACCCTGTATGTTAGAAATATCATAAGCTTCTATTCTTGATGGATATTCATCTAAATACAAAAGATTTTGTATCTCTTCAAGACACATTTTGTTTATTTCTTCATCCTTTAAAATTTTATCTTTAAATTGTTCTAAAGTAGTTTTTGCATTATTTTTTACAAGTTGAAGCATTTCCTTCTTTTCGCCTTTTATTGGAACTTTAATACTAACCTTAGCTCCTCTTTTAATACCTAAAAACTGTTCCAGGGCTTCATAGTCTTTTCCTTCAGGCACATATATATTCTTTGGAATTTTTGGTGTTCCACCATAAAATGATGTAATAAATTGAGACAGTATTATTTCATTTTCTTCTACAGAATTATTCTTTACCATAAAATGTTCTCTTCCTGTTATTTTCCCTTCTCTTAAGAAAAATACCTGAATGCAGCAGTCAGTTTCATCAGCATATAAATTTATAAAATCTTCATCACTATCCTTGGCTCTGAATACTTTTTGCTTTTCTGCTATGGTTTTAATTGTAAGGATTTTATCCCTATAGGATGCTGCTTTTTCAAATTCAAGATTCTCTGATGCTTTAAGCATATTTTCTTTTAATTTGTTAATAAGTGTTTTATCCTTTCCACTTAATACTGAAATAATTTCATTTATCATCTTACCATATTGTTCTTTTGAAATATGGCCTTCACAAGGTGCCATACACTTTTTTATGTGATAATTAAGACAAGGTCTTGTAGGTTTTCCACCTTCAACTATATATTTTTTGCAATTTCTAAGTGGAAATATTTTTTTTATTAACTGTATTGTTTCATGTACAGCTCCTGCATTAGGATAGGGTCCAAAATATTTATTTCCATCTTTACCAAAATTTCTTGTAATAAATACTTTAGGAAAATCTTCATTAATTGTTATTTTTATAAAAGGATAAAATTTATCATCTTTTAACATAATGTTATATTTAGGGCTGTATTTTTTTATCAAATTACATTCTAAAATAAGAGCTTCCATTTCAGAATCTGCAACAATATATTCAAACTCTGCAATATTTTTTACCATAGCTTTTACTTTTGCAGAATGATTTTTTGAATTTTGAAAATATTGTCTTACTCTATTTCTTAATATTTTAGCTTTACCAACATAAATTATTTCTCCAAGAGAATTTTTCATTAAATATACTCCTGGCTTATCTGGCAATATTTTTAACTGTGCTTCAAAATCGAACATAAAAATCTCCTTGTCTCCTAATGTTAAATAAAATATAAGAAGTAAAAGATAACATTAAAAAAAACAATTTTTCCCAAATTATATTTCTCTTAAAAAAATTTTAATACCTCTTACTTCTTACCTTTTACTTCTTGCTTATCCTATAACTTCTGCCCTTATAACCTGACCTGCAACCTGTGCTGCTGCAATTGAACCATAGCCACCATTTTCTACTATTACTGCTACTGCTATTTTAGGATTGTTAGCAGGTGCAAATCCAATAAACCATGAATGAGGTTTGGCATTGCTTCCATCTGAAAGAACATAATCTGCTGTTCCTGTTTTTCCAGCCGCATCTGTTCCCTGAAAATAACTCCAACTACCATCTACTTTTGAATCAACTAAATTTTTCATATAATCCTTTATAGTTGACGCATCTTTTTTACTTATTATACCTTTATTTATATTAACACCTATATTTTTAACTGTATTTCCATCCTTATCTATCACTTTGCTTACAAGAGTAGGCTGAGCCATATTACCATCATTAGCTATTGTTGATGCAACCAGTGCCATCTGCATTGGTGTTGCAAGAACACTTCCCTGACCAATTCCACTTTGAGCAATATTTCCTGTTTCATATGATTCTAGTGTTGGAAATTTGCTTTTTGCTATAGAGAATCCATTAGCTTTAATATTATTATTAAATCCAAAATCTTCGGCAGTTTCTTTTAATTTATCATTTCCAAGTTCTATGGCAAGAGTTCCAAAAACAACATTACTTGACACCTTAAATGCATCTTTTAAATCAATAGTTCCATAAGACGCATTATTTGCATTACTTAATGAATAACTTTGGTTAAAAACAAGTTTACCATTATCCTCAAAGGTTCTATTTCTTACTCCAGAAATATTTTTAAGAGAACTGGCCAAAGTAATTGTTTTAAAAGTTGAGCCAGGAGGATACATTCCATAAGTTGCTCTATTAATTAAAGGACTGTCATCAGCTGTTCCTGCATTAGCTGCTTCTATAGCAGTTTTCAAATCATTGGGATTATATGCAGGCTTAGATACCATAGCTAGAACCTCACCAGTTTGTGGATTAAGTGCCACTACTGCTCCCTTATTATCTCCTAATGCATTAAAAGCAATCTGCTGCAAATCAGGATCTAATGTGGTTATGACACTATTTCCTATTTTATTATGACTTTCCGAACGACTTTCAAACATATTTTTAAAATTATCCACACTAAAATCTTTCATTAAACTGCTTATGTTATTACTTATGGAATTATATGTTGTAAGTTCAGTATCATAGGCTGATTCTAAACCTGTAACACCATATATTGGACTTACATATCCTAAAGCATGAACATATAATTCTCCATTAGTATATGTTCTGTTTTGAGTTAACGCATCTTTTCTGTCACTTGTTGTTAATGCATTGCCCTCTCTGTCATATATAGTTCCTCTTAATACCTCATTACGCTTTGCCCATATACGCTTATTTTCATTGCTTGCAGAAATCTTTGGTGCAGAAAAAAATTGAAAATAAGCAATATAAGATATAAGACCCACAAAACAGAATAAAAATACAGCCATTACTTGTCTTATACTTTTTGAATTATCCTGCATTCTAATAATCCTCCTCTGAGATTTTTTGAAGTATCGCTAATGAAAAAAACATGGTTATCATTGATGAGCCCCCATAACTTATAAGGGGAAGAGTTATTCCTGTAAGAGGTATGACTGCAAACACTCCTCCAATAATAACTAAAACTTGACATGCTATCATAGCACTAAGTCCTATGGTGGTTAACTGGGCAAATCTACTCTTAACTCTAAATGCCGCTCTCATTCCCCGATAAAAAAATAGAAAATAAATTATCATTATTCCAAGTCCAAAAACCATACCTAATTCTTCACATATTACTGCAAATATAAAATCTGTAGTATTTACAGGTACAAATCCTGGATAGCCTTCTCCAAGTCCTGATCCAAACATTCCTCCTGAAGAAATTGCATACAATCCTTGAACAAGCTGATAACTTTCGTTTTGAGTATAATCCCAAGGATGTCTCCATATTAAAATTCTCTTCCTTATATGAGGAAATACTTCATAAGCTAAGAAAGCAGCCCCTATAAATAAAATGAAACATATAATAACATACTTTTTCTTTCCTGTAGCTACATAAAGCATAGTTAAAGCAATTCCAAAAAATATTAGGGCTGAACCTAAATCTTTCTGCATAACAAGACATATTAATGAAAATGCAACAATTAATGCTGGCTGCCACAACTGCATTATATCTTCTTTTATTGTACTATTGCTGCCTTCATATTCTTTTAAAGCTGCTGCTAAATATAACACAAATGTTATTTTCCCAAATTCAGAAGGCTGAAATCCTACACCTCCAAACATAACCCAGTTTGTAGCACCATTTAATTCAGTTCCAAAGAGAAGTGCCATAGGCATAAAAATTATTGTTGCTATTAAATAAGCTTTTTTAAATCTAACTAGATTTTGAAAATCTGTTATAGCTACAACACAAATGGTAAATATAATACTTCCAGCACAATACCATACAAGCTGTTTTACTGCTACAGATGTATCAAGCCTATATAAAACAGCTATACCTATTACGGATAATATTCCTGCAAAGGTTATTAAAAACTTATCTCCTTCAGAATAAAATTTTCTCACCAAAATTTGACTTATAGTAATAAATCCACACACTATAAATCCCATTTTTATAGCAGAATAATCTATGGGGTCCTTCAAAATAGCTAAATTAGTGAATAATGCCAAACATAAAATGTATGTTAACAATATAAGCATTATTTCATCTTTTCTTATTTTAACCTTCAACTTATATCAAACCTTTCTTTAACACACAATGCACAATATCCATACATAATAATGATTATATAAACATTATTTTTGAATGTATATTGTGCATTTTATAACTGATTATTTTCTATAGGACAATTTTAAATACAGAAGACCCTATTTTTATTTCATCTTTATTACTTAACTGTACTTTATTATTCAATCTGCTTCCATTTAAAAATGTTCCATTAGTGCTGTGCAAATCCTCTATATATAATTTATTATTCCTTATAAATATATGTGCATGATTTCCTGAAACATGTTGGTCTACAAGCTTTATTGAATTGCCTTCTTTTCTTCCTATAGTTAATTCTGATCTTATAGGAATTATTGAACCTTCTTTTAAATCAGAATTTTCTCCAGCATTTAATATTTCAAGACCATAGCTTTTACCATTATTAACTGGTCTTCTTTTTTTACCTCCATTTTTAACATCCTTATACATTATTTTTAATGCATAATATATTATTACATAAAGTATTACTATAAAAAACAATCCAAATATGCCAGTAAGCAATTTACTAAAATCCATATTTTCCACCTCTATATATTTTTCCTATATATAATAATGATTATACAATAAATTTTCATATATTACATAAAAATTTATTACAACTTTATATACTTTTTTCTTTTTATTATGGTTTATACAATAAAATTATATAATTTGAACATATAGAAGCCTTTATTTTAGCCCATCAAATATTGTTTTAAATATTTTCCTGTCCAAGACTTTTCTTCTTGGCATATTTGTTCTGGAGTTCCGCATTTTATTACTGTTCCACCCTTATCTCCACCTTCTGGTCCAAGGTCAATTATATAATCTGCACATTTTATCATATCAAGATTGTGCTCAATTACTACTACAGTATTTCCTGCCTCAACAAGTTTCTGAAGAATATCTGTAAGTCTGCTTACGTCATCCATATGAAGCCCTGTACTTGGTTCGTCTAAAATGTATAAGGTTTTTCCTGTACTTCTTTTTGACAATTCATAAGCAAGCTTTATTCTTTGTGCTTCTCCACCTGAAAGCTGAGTAGATGGCTGCCCTAACTTTACATATCCCAGACCAACTTCAAATAAAGTTTTCAGCTTGTTTTGTATATTTGGTATTTTCTCAAAAAACTTTAAGGCTTCTTCAACAGTCATATCTAATACTTCTGCAATATTTTTACCTTTATATTTTACTTCTAAAGTTTCACGATTGTATCTCTTTCCTTTACATACCTCACAAGGTACATATACATCTGATAAAAATTGCATTGATATTTTTATAATACCATCACCACTACAAGCTTCACATCTTCCACCTTTTATATTAAAACTAAATCTTCCCGGTTTATATCCACGCATTTTTGATTCCTGTGTCTGAGCGAACAAATTCCTTATTAAATCAAAAGTTCCTGTGTATGTAGCTGGATTTGAACGGGGAGTTCTTCCTATAGGACTTTGATCAATATCGATAATTTTATCTATATTTTCATACCCTTTTATTTCTTTATGAGCACCTACTGGATTTTTGCTTTTATTAACCAGTTTGTTTAATCCTCTGTACAATATTTCATTAACAAGAGTACTTTTCCCCGAACCAGAAACTCCAGTTACAAAAGTTAATGTGCCAAGAGGTATATTTACATTTACATTCTTTAAATTATTTTCCTTAGCACCTGTTATTGTAATTTTATTTCCATTTCCTCTTCTTCTGTGCTTAGGCATCTGTATAAATTTTTTATGGGTTAAATATTGTCCTGTTATGGATCTTTCGCATTTTTTAATATCATCAAGAGTTCCTGCTGCAACAATTTCCCCACCATGTTCACCAGCTCCTGGTCCAATATCAACAATATAATCAGCAGCTTTCATTGTATCTTCATCATGTTCTACAACTACTACAGTATTTCCTACATCTCTAAGATTCTTAAGTGATTGTATTAGTCTGCTGTTATCTCTCTGGTGAAGACCAATACTTGGCTCATCAAGTATATACAATACACCCATAAGCGAAGAACCTATTTGTGTTGCAAGTCTTATTCTTTGTGCCTCTCCTCCTGATAGTGTTCCAGAGCTTCTTGATAAAGTAAGATATTCCAGACCTACAGTAATTAAAAATTCAAGTCTGCTCTTTATTTCTTTTATAATTTGTTCACTTATAATTTTGTCCTTTTCACTGAATTCAATATTATTAATAAAATCAAATTCTTCCTGTATAGACATATTACATAATTCATTTATATTTTTGTCTGCTACAGTAACTGACAATGCTTCTTTACTAAGCCTTGCACCCTTACACTTAGGGCATGGATTATTGGCCATATACTGTTCTATATCACTCTTAATATCATCAGAATTTGTTTCTCTGTACCTTCTATATAAAATATTTATTTCACCTTCATATGCATAATCATATTTAGCTTTTACTCCATCTTTAACATAATTTACTTTAAGCTTCTTCCCTTTAGTTCCATATAAAATCAAATCAAGCTCTTCTCTTGTAAATTCTTTTATTGGCTTATTCAAATCCAATCCATATTCTTTTGATAAAGCTTTAAATATTGCATAAGTCCACGAATCTTCTTTCAACCTGCCACTACCCCAAAATGCAATGGCTCCTTCCATTATACTTAGTTCTTTATTAGGAAGAACCAGCTCCTCATCTATCTCCATCAATGTACCAAGACCATCACAATGGTCACACTTACCAAAAGGTGAATTAAAGGAAAACATTCTTGGTGCTAACTCTCCTATACTTATTCCACAATCTGGGCATGCAAAATTTTCACTAAATAATTCATCTTCACCACCAATAATGTTAACAATAACTAAACCTTCAGCCATTTTTAATGCAGCTTCAACAGATTCTCCCAATCTTAATTCAATTCCATCTTTTATAATAATTCTGTCAATAACAGCTTCAATATTATGCTTTTTATTTTTATCAAGTTTAACTTCATCTTCAGTTAAATCATATATTTCTCCATCAATACGTGCCCTTATATATCCCATTTTCTTTATATTTTCTAATAATTTTTCATAAGCTCCTTTTCTACCTCTTATTATTGGAGCTAGTATCTGAATCTTGGTTTTTTCTCCATAATCTAATATCTTATCTACAATTTGATCCACAGATTGTTTAGAAATTACTTTACCACACTTGGGACAATGAGGTACACCAACTCTTGCATATAATAACCTAAAATAATCATATATTTCAGTTATTGTTCCCACTGTTGAACGTGGGTTTTTACTGGTGGTTTTTTGATCTATTGAAATTGCTGGTGATAATCCTTCTATATACTCAACATCTGGTTTATCCATCTGTCCTAGAAATTGTCTTGCATAAGATGATAATGATTCTACATATCTTCTCTGACCTTCTGCGTATAAGGTATCAAATGCCAGTGATGATTTTCCTGAACCTGACAATCCTGTAAATACAACAAGCTTATCTCTAGGTATTTGTAAATCTACGTTTTTTAAATTATTAACTTTTGCACCTTTAATTACAATTTTATCCTTCATGTTTTCCTCCTTTATCCCTATTATATATAAAAATTTAACCTCAACACTTGTAATTTTATTTAACAGAATATTATTCCACAATATAGGCTTTGTTATTTATTAATCTTGGTCCATAATATCCTGTATTATATCTCTTAATTCCGCTGCTCTTTCAAATTGAAGATTTTTTGCAGCCTCAAGCATTTCTTCCTTATATTGCTTAATCAACTTATCTTTCTGTTTCTTAGTAAGTTTGCCACTTTTATTGCTGCTTTTATATTCTTCAACTTCCTCAACAACTTTTGTTGCTTCTATAACCTCACGTACATCCTTAATTATTGTTTGTGGCACTATATTATGCTGCCTATTATATTCCTGCTGAATTTTCCTTCTTCTCTCTGTTTCTTTAATTGCCTTATCCATAGATTTGGTTATTGTATCTGCATACATTATTACCTTACTTTCAGAATTTCTTGCTGCCCTTCCTATTGTCTGTATCATGGATGTTTCTGACCTTAAAAATCCTTCTTTATCCGCATCAAGAATTGCAACCAAAGCAACTTCTGGTATATCTAATCCTTCTCTTAAAAGGTTTATTCCTACAAGAACATCATACTCACCTAATCTTAAATCTCGTATTATTTCCATTCTCTCAATAGTTTTTACATCTGAATGCATATAGGTTGTTTTTATACCCAAATCTGTAAGATACTTAGTTAAATCCTCAGCCATACGTTTTGTTAATGTTGTTATTAATGTTCTGAATCCTTTTTTTATTGTTTTATTTATTTCTCCATATAAATCATCAATCTGACCTGTTATGGGTCTTATTATAATTTCTGGATCAACTAATCCAGTTGGTCTTATAATTTGTTCTGCAACTTTATTTGAATTATCAAGTTCATATTCTGCTGGTGTTGCACTTACAAATACTACCTGATTTATTTTTTCTTCAAATTCTGCAAATTTAAGTGGTCTATTGTCAAATGCACAAGGAAGCCTGAATCCATACTCAACAAGAGTATTCTTTCTTGACCTGTCTCCTGCATACATGGCTCTTACTTGGGGAAGAGTAACATGACTTTCATCTATGAACATAAGATAATCTTCTGGAAAATAATCAAGGAGTGTTTTAGGTGGTGTTCCTGGAGATCTTCCATCTAATATTCTTGAATAATTTTCAATTCCACTACAATATCCCATTTCTCTCATCATTTCAATATCATAGTTTGTTCTTTGTCTTATTCTTTGAGCTTCAAGGAGTTTATCCTGAGCTGTAAGTTCCCTTACCCTGTCTTCAAGCTCATCTTCTATCCTTATAATAGAACGATCAATGGTTTCTTTAGATGTTGCAAAGTGAGAAGCAGGAGTAATTGCAACATGATTACGCTCTCCTAAAATATTTCCTGTTAATACATCAAATTCTCTTATCCGCTCAATTTCGTCTCCAAAAAATTCAATTCTTATGCCTTTACTTGAATCTGAAGCAGGTATAATATCAAGATAATCACCTCTCACTCTAAAAGTTCCTCTTGAAAAATCAATATCATTTCTTTCGTATTGAATTTCAATAAGCCTTTTAATTATGTCATCCCTTGACTTTTCCATGCCTTTTCTTATGCTTATTGTAAGCTTTTTATATTCATCTGGGTTACCAAGGCCATAAATGCAGGATACTGAAGCTACAATTATTACATCTCTTCTTTCAAATAAAGCTGATGTTGCTGAATGCCTTAATTTATCTATTTCATCATTTATTGATGCATCCTTTTCTATAAATGTATCTGTCTGTGGAACATATGCTTCAGGCTGATAATAATCATAATATGATACAAAATATTCAACTATATTATCAGGAAAAAATTCTTTAAATTCTCCACATAGCTGTGCTGCTAACGTTTTATTATGTGCAAGAATTATTGTTGGTCTTTGAATTTTTTCTATTATATTTGCCATTGTAAAAGTTTTTCCTGAGCCTGTTACACCTAACAGAGTCTGTGCCCTATTACCTGAATTAATTGAATCAACTAATTTATTTATTGCTTGTGGTTGATCTCCAGTAGGTTTAAATTTTGAATGAATTTTAAACTCGCCCATTAATTTGCTCCCTCCATTCGAACAAATATTCGCCTATATCTATTTTACTTTTTCTTACTGTTTAAGTCAACAAAATATAATAAATACTTTTATATATTATTAACCCATTTCCAAAACTTATTATTAATTTAAAATATAAAATCATAAATATGGTCAACTTATATTTGAGCAGTTAAATAGCTAAAAGGAACAGACAGTGAAATTTTCAATGCAGAATATTTCAGCTGGCTGTTCCTTTCATAGTTGTGCTGCCACTTGCACTAAGTTATACACTCTTTATTTAAATCTTGTTGTGCTTCTTTTTTATTACTTCCAAAACATTTTTAAAACTATCACTTTCCACTTTTACAACATCTTCCTTTTTCACAGTCTGTGGCACTACAACAATGCCAAGCCTAGAATTTTTTTTATGTCTAAACTTTATTTGCTTTACTACTCCCTTGGTATCTATAATATTAACAACTGCATTATATAAGTTTTCTTTTATTACAGAATAAATATCCTGTTCTGAAGTCACTTTCTGATTATTAACAGATACTATTCTGCTTCCAACATCAATTCCATATTTATTAAAAATTGAATCTTCTGCTTTTTCTAGTATAGATAATCCCTCTGCATTACTGACAAACTTAGGTTCACCTGTTTGTTCAAATTTGTGTTGAATCTTCAGCATAAATTCATGACTTATTGGAGTAAGAATAGTTACTATTAATTCTGCCCAAATTCCGAATCTGCAAAGTTGAGAAACAGCACTTATTAAAATCCCAAAAATAATTATGCAGATTCCTGATAAAAAAGCTTTCTTACGTTTACTTTGTGTAAAAGTAACACTTGAATATCCTATTACACCATAAAAGTTTGAAAGAACTAATCCTACTGAAGCCCCAATTAATGACCAATCAATATACTCCAAATTAGTCCACCATTTAGGGAAATCCTGTATAATCACAGTGTTTATCAAAGATGAATTTGTAGAAGCAGCTGCAATCGTCACTATGGGAGCAATCCAATACCTTTTTAAAGAATATCCTCCAAAAATTTTGCCATTACTTTCAGCAAAAATAGGTACAGCTCCTTTATATCCATCAATCATTACAAGAAGTCCTTCTATAATATGCATAACTCCTACAAACATAATAATAGACATTATATTAACTTTAAAATATTGTAAATTTCCTAAATAGAATCCACTAACATCTAATATTTTTATAGTTAATCCTATTAAACCTATTACAGCTGCTGAATAAGAAAAACATATAAATCTCGGTTTCAGCTTAAATAAAATTATAGATGTTAAAAAAATTAATCCTATTGTATAACTATTTTCAAATATAACTCCTGATGCACCTAATATAATACTTCCTGCACATCCACCAATAATGCCTAATACAAGTTGAGATAGTGTCAACTCCATACAGGAATCAACACTACCTCCACAGATTAATTTTTGCATATATATTATCTTCTTATTCTTTCTATATAAAAAGATTGCAAGAATAGCTATAATAAAAATCATTGGGGCAGTTACCAGCATTCCTGATATATTTCTCAAAATATTAACTATTAAAACCATAACTTTCCTCCACCAATTTATTGTATCATTTCCTGCATTTTTTCTTTTGCTTTGTTTAATTGTTCATCATTTTTCATTGAATAATCTGATGACATCAAATCTGTTGTAATATCCACATCATAATCAGGCACTATTCCTGTTCCATGAATATTTTCACCATTAGGAGTATAATACCTTGAAATAGTAACCTTTAGTCCTCCTCCACCTTTTATTGGTATAGGCTGTTGTACTATTCCTTTTCCAAAAGTTTTCTTTCCAACTAAAACTGCTGCTTTATAATCCCTCAAAGCACCTATAACAACTTCTGATGCACTTGCACTTCCATTATTGATAAGAATTATTAATGGTATTCCCTGTCCTACTCCTCCAACAGATAAGGACTCATTTTTATTATCATATTTATCAATTGTATATGTAATCACTTTATCTTTTTCTATAAATTGAGATGCTACTCCTACTGCTTGAGATAAAAGACCACCAGGATTATTTCTTAAATCTAAAATAAGTCCTTTCATACCCTTATTTCTTAATTCTTGTAATTTTTTTTCAAAATCAGAAGCTGTGTTTTCATTCATAAATGTATCAATTTTTATATATCCCACATTAGAATCAAGCATTTGACCTTCCAAGGATTTTATTTGTATTTTTTCTTTTTTAAGTGATACTGTCAATTCTGAATTTTCTCTAATTATTGTAAATATAATTTCATTTTCAGCTTTAGATTTTATATACTCTACAGCCTCATCCATTTTATCACCAGTAAATGATATATTATCAATTTTTTCTATTATATCTCCTGACTTCAGTCCAGCCTTCTCTGCTGGAGAATCTTTCATAGGTGAAAAAATTACTATCTTGTTGTCAATGGAACCAATATGAATACCAACACCATCAAGGCTTCCTGCACTTTCATTCAGAAGCTTCTTAAATTCTTTTTCATTATAATATATAGTATATGGATCTCCTAAGGAATTAGTCATCCCTTTTATAGCACCTTCAAGAAGTACATTATCATCTATCTTTCCATCATATCTTTTCATAAGTTCATCTCGAACATTAAATAATGTTTTATACTTTTCAACATCATTAGCATTTAACAAAGATTCTTTTATGTCACTTGATATGGAAAAAAAATATATTCCTCTAGTAGCTAGATAATTACCCCAAAGTATGCCTATAAGATTTATTGATAAAATAATTAATACGATTATTAATACACTAATATTTTTAGTTATGTTTCTTTTTGATGTTTTCATTTCACTCACACTAAAAACTTCCTCTCTTATCAATAAAACTTAATGCTTTTTAGAATAATTACTAACAAACATATCTATAATATATTCATAAAGTAATAAAAATATTCAACTACACAATTAAGAATTTTCTAAGAGCTAATCCACTAGCTATTCCCCCTACAGCTATTCCCCCTACAGCAAACTGCCATAACATAGTTGTTAATACATATTGTGCTGGAACAAGACTAACAAAGGCAAGATTCTTAGCTACCATGCCAAATACTCCATTATAAGCAAAGAACAATGCTATACAAGCTAGTACTGAACCTGTTAATCCTATTACCATGCCTTCTATTATAAATGGCCATCTTATAAACCAATCAGTAGCACCTACAAATTTCATTATTCCAACTTCTCGTCTTCTTGAATAAACAGTAAGCTTTGTAGTATTCATAATTAAGAACACAGATACTCCAACAAGTATCATAAATAATCCTAAACCAATAATTCTTACACCCTTAACAAAGGAGATTATCTTATCAACTACATCCTGCTGTCCACTTATTTGATCTACACCTTCCATATCTTTTACACCATTAGTAACGTTAACTGCATATTCTGGTGATTTAAGCTTAACTGTATATGAACCAGTAAAAGGATTATTTTTTAGTGTATATCCCTTCATTAATCCATCTGTATCTGTACTGCTTATTTCCTTAAATTCTTCTTCTTTAGATTTGTAAATGATATCTTCTACACCATCAATTTCCTTTAATCTGATTTCAATTTCTCTCTGGTCAATTAATTTAATATCATCTTTTAATACTATTTTTAAATCTATCTTATCTTGAATATTGTTTATGCCCTTACTTATATTATTAGCAACCAATAAAAATATTCCCAATACAAAAAATGTTATAAGCACAGTAATAACAGATGCAATACTAATAGTTTTATTTCTTTTCAAACTCTTAAATGCATCCCTAATATAATAAGTTATTGTATTAATCTTCATACTCGTACTTACCTCTCTTTTCGTCTCTTACTATTTCTCCTTTTTCAATAGCTATAACTCT